>DAINAT010000007.1:0-58803 GCA_036733305.1 Hyphomonadaceae bacterium | reverse complement strand
ATGCCGAGGATCGGATCGTCGAAATCCGGGCTCTCGACCATGTTGTCCTGCTTGTCGCCGCGCATGCCGTGTTGCGGGCCGAAGGCGGAGCTGAGCTTGATGTCGCCGGTGGCGGCGAGCGCATCGAGGGTGTGCGTGAGATCGCGCGTAACTGAGGCCGGGTGCGCGACGAGCGAGACGCGTTTGCCCTTGAGAGGCGCACGGAGGGCAGGGTCAGCGAGAAGGCGGTCGATGCCGAATTTCATGGCTCACCCTGCTGAAGGAAGTTGCATGGCAAAGCAATCCAGATGGTGGAAATCCAGCTTGTTTTCCGGATGCCGGATCGCCCAGTAGGATCGCACGCCATCGGCGGCTTCGAGAATCACGGACAGGCCGACCTTCCAGTCGCCGCCCAGATTTGGGATGCGGCTGATATCGAAGGCGGCGCGCAACTCAAAGCGGTCGCCAATACCGCGCGTGCCCACCCCGGGATCGGACGCTTCGGCGATATTGGTCATGCCTGAGCGGTGGGCCTTGAAGTGGTAAGCTGCCCACTGGCCCGAGGGCGACAGGTTGAATTCGGTGTATCCGCCGCCCTGTTCCGGCATGATGAAAGCCTCAAAGCAGCTATGCTTCCACAGCTCGTCTGCCCGGGTCGGATTGCTGAGCTCGGGAAGCACCAGCTTATCAATGTCGCCCGTCACGAAGTAATGCAGCGACAGCTTGTCAGCGCTGCGCTTTATCTCGGCTTCGACCGTGGTTGCAGGCGATCCGGTCGACGGGTGGCGAGTCAGGGGTTGGCGCATACGAATGTGTAGCGCCCCCTGCCTTTACTCACCAGAGCCCGTCTATTCCGCCGGTGTTACGACCGGATCGGGCTTGCCCTTGCCGCCAAAGAAGCGACGGCGCGGCTTCTTCTTTTTCTCGCCCGGCGCCAGCAGCAGGTAGAGCGGCGGGGTGACGATACGGGCCAGAAGGGTCGAGGTGATCAGGCCGCCGATGATGACCATGGCGAGCGGCGAATAGAGCGGCGAGCGTTCCATCACCAGCGGGATCATGCCGCCGATGGCCGTCATGGAGGTGAGCAGGACGGGCAGGAAGCGCACTTCGCCGGCCTTCTCGATGGCTTCTCGCAAGGGTGTTCCTCGCTCGCGTTCCTGATTGGCGAACTCCACCAGCAGGATCGAGTTTTTGATCTCGATGCCGATGAGCGCGATGAAGCCGATGATCGACGTGTAGGACAGCGACTCCTTGCCGATGAACAACGCGATCAGGCCGCCCATGATGCCGAACGGGATGACGAAGGCGACGACAGCTGCGCTGGAGAACGAACCGAATTCAAGCAGCAGAACGGCAAGGATGCCGAACATCGCGATGATGATAGCAGGACCGAAGCCGCCGAAGCTTCTCGACTGAGCCTCCGCTTCGCCGCCATACATGATGGAGTAGCCAGGCGGCAACGTAAGCGGCGCGAGCTTGGCAGCAACAGCGCGCGTCACATCACCTGCAAGACGACCGGGCTGGGTGAAGGCGCTGATCGTGACTGTACGCTCGCGTTCGTAACGGCTGATGCGCGAGGGACCGGCGACGAGTGAGGGCTTGGCGAACTCCGAAATTGGTGCGGCGGCGCCCGAGCCGGTCCAGATATAGAGCTTGCTGACATCTTCGATGCTCATGCGCTCGGCGCGTGGCGCACGGACGACGATCGGATAGCTGTCGCCCACCGGATCGCGGAAGGTCGCCACGCGTGCGCCGCCGATGGCGATACGGAGCGTCTGGTCGATGGCGCCGGCTGGCACGCCACGGAGCGCGGCCACTTCCGTGTCGATGTTGAGGTTGAGATCGAGCAGCTTCTCGCCCAGCGGGTTACGGACGTTGCGCGTGCCATCTGTCTCGGCGACGAGGCGTTCGACCTGGGCGGCAAGATCAGTAAGCACGTTGATGTCCGCGCCGCGGATGCGGACAGCGATGGGCGCTTCGATTGGTGGGCCATTCAGGAAGCGCTTCACGTTGAAACGCGCACCCGGAAAAGCGGCGAGTTCCTTGCGGATGGCTTCGAGTTCGGCGTGGCCGTGTTCAGCTTCCCAGTGATCGAAGCGGGCGTAGATGTCGCCGATGTTCGACTGCGTCTCCGACGGTTGCTCGTTGTAATAGACGCGCGGGTTGCCGCGGCCTGCGTTCGAGAAACGCCACGAGATGTTTTCGTGCTTGGACAGCACGTTGTCGGCGAACTGCACGGCGCGGTCAGTCTCTGAGACCGACACGCCCTGCGGGAGTTCGACGCGGAGCAGGAAGTATGGGCTGTCGTTTTCCGGGAACAGGCTGAAGCCAAGCTTGGGCACCAAGGTCAGCGTGGCGGCGAAGAGCGCGAGGCCGATAGCGATGGTGATGCGCGGGAATGACAGCGCGATATGCAGGATCGGGCGATAGATGGCGTGGATGCCGCCCATCAGCACATCGAGGAAGACGTTGCCATGGTCCTTGCGCGGCAACAGCCGGCTGGCGAGGAACGGAATCACGCTGAGCGCCACGAAAAGCGAGGCGGCGATGGTGCAGACCACGGCCATCGGCAGCGAGCGCGTGAAGTCACCGGCCGCTTCCGGCAGGTTCAGGAGCGGCACGAAGGCCAGCAGGAGCGCCGCCGTACAGCCGAGGACGGCGACGTTGATCTCCTTGACGCCTTCGAGCGCGGAGTCGCGTGGCGAGAGGCCGCTGCGCAGGTGGCGCGCAATGTTCTCGGTGACGACGATGCTGTCGTCGACCAGCAGGCCGAGCGCGAGCACGAAGCCGGCAATCGAGAGCTGGTTGAGCGAGTAGCCGAGGATGTTGAGGATGGTGATGCCGATCGCGAAGGAAAACGGGATCGACACCATGACGATGAGCGAAGCGCGGAAGCCGAGCGGCAGCAGCGTAAGCAGGACCAGCGCGATAGCGATGCCGAAGTCGCGCGCCAGAGATGACAGGCGGTGGGCGACGGTTTCGGACTGATCGAAGCCGCGTTCCAGCTTGATTTCTGGCGGCAGGCGCGGCTCGAACGCATCGACGCGGGCCTTCAAGCCATCCATGACAGTGAAGATGGTGGCGCCAAGCTTTGCTCTGGCGGTGACAAAGAGAGCGCGCTGGCCGTTGTAACGCGTGATGTGGGTCTGCTCGTCATTGGTCCATTCGACCGAGGCGATGTCGCCGACCTTTACCACAACGCCGTTGGCGCTGCGCAGGACGACGGAGCGGATCTCCTCCACGCTGTCGAAGGGACCGGTGGCTTCAACGTTGAAACGACGGCCGCTGCTTTCGACGGAGCCGATGGGGAGGTCAGCCCCTTCCCGCTCAAGCGCCTCGGTGACGGAGCCGAGGGGCATTTGATAGGCGGCGAGCTTGTCGAGATCGACGGTAACGCGGACCTCGGCGGAGGGAACGCCCCAGATTTCGGCCTGCTGCACGCCGTCGGCGCGCTCGATGGCATCGCGCAGCTCGCGGGCGTAGGCTTCCATCTGGCGGATGGGGGCAGTTTCGGAAACCAGCGCCATCTGGACGATGCTGGTCTGAGCGGGGTTGGCGCGGTCGGCGCGGATAAGCGTGATGCCGGCAGGAAGCGTTGGGCGGAGGACGTTCAGTTCGCGGACGACCTCATCGTATTTCTTCTCGGGGTCGGTGCCGTATTCGAACTGAACGCTGATCGAGGCGAGACCTGCGCCGCTGGTCGAGGATATCGTGTCGACATATTCGAGGCCGTTGAGCGCCGTCTCGATCGGGATGGCGACGACGCGCTCCATCTGTTCGGCATCCGCGCCCGGCAGGACGACGACCACGCCGACGCCGGCGAACTGGACGATCGGGTCTTCGGATTTCGGGATTGCCTGAACCGAGGCGAGGCCCAGCATGAAGAGCATGCCGAACAGAACAAGCGTGAACTGCCAGCGCTCGATGAAGAAGCGGGTGATCGCCTGCATGGTCTATTCCTGACGGAATTTGACGGTGTCGCCGTCGCGGACCATGGAGGCGCCGCGCGTGATGATAGCCTCGCCGGGCTCCAGGCCGCCGATGACGACGACGCCGGCATCCGTGACACCCTCGGTCTGGATGGCGCGGCGGGTGGCCTTGCCTGCCTTGTCGACAACATAGACCATGCCCTGGTCCGCGCGGGCGTCGATGAGCGAGATGGCCGGGATCAGATATGAAGCACGAGAGGCTTGCCCGGCGTTGGGCTTGGAAGCGATGCGCACCTCGGCCACTTCGCCGCTCTTGAGATCCTTGGGATCATCGAGACGAACTTCGACTTCGAACGAACCCATGTTGGCGGCCATCTTGGGCGAGATCTGCGAGACCTTGCCGGTGCGTGGTTCGCGGCCCGGAATGGTGATTGTGGCCGTGTCGCCGGTTTTGACGTGCGCAACATCCACGGACGAAAGCTGCGCGCGGACGATGACCCCTGTGCGGTCTTCGCCGATCTGCAGGACAGACTGGCCGGTGGTCAGCATCTGGCCGCGTTCGACATCGCGGCGGAGGACGACGCCGGAAGCGGGCGAGACGATGGAGACGATCTCGCGGGCGCGTTCAAGCGCGAGGCGGGCATTGTCGAGATCTGCTTGCGATGCGGCGCCGGCGGCGTGGAGGCGGCTGACGCGATCGAAAGTCTGCTGCGCGGTCTGGCGGACGATTTCGGATTCTGCGGGGTCTGCGCCAACGGTCGTGCGGCGAAGCGTGGCGAGGACCTGGCCCGCATAAACGCGCGAGCCTTTGTCGACCATCAGGGATTCGACCATGCCGGGCGCGCCGAAGGACAGCAGCGTTTCACTTTTGTAGGCGACGAGGCCGCTGGTGCGGAGAACACCATCTTGCTCGCGCTGCTCGATGCGATAAAGTTCAACCTCAATGGGGGCGATGGCTTGGGATTTTGCGGCCTCTGCCTTGGGCTCTGCGGCTGGTGAGCACGCAGCTGGCGCAAACGCCAGGAGGCCTGCCGCCAGTAACCATCCAGAACGCACTGTCATATCCGTCACCCTGCAGTCGTATTAGACACTGTCTATTTTATTTTTTACGGTGTCAATAATCAGACGCGCTGATGCGAACACGGCTGTGTGACGAGTCCGATAGCGATCGAGACACCCTTCCCTGTGCGGAAAAAGGCTCATCTTTCGCCGCGAGTCACCCATATCTGCTACAGGCTGGAGTCGCTGGATGGGCGAGATGCAGACGCAGATGGAGACAGAGGCGCGTGAGACGCCAGCCATGGCGGCGCGCCTTGTGGAGCGAGCCGGTCCGGTGCTGCGCGAATTGGGCGGACGCTTGCGCGCGGTCGGTCGCCCGATCATCCACCCATGCTGACCAAAGTAACTGAGACACGCTGATGCTGGCGCTTGCTCCCACGCGACTCTTCACGGGCGACGGTATGCTCGAAAACGCCACGGTGCGGATTGATGGCGGGCGGATTGTCGAAGTCGCTCACGGCGTCGCGGCGGATGCGGTGAAGCTGAAGGGGCTGTTGGCTCCGGGCTTCATTGATATTCAGGTGAATGGCGGCGGTGGTGTGCTGTTCAACGATGCGCCGACGGTCGCGACGCTGGCGATAATCGCGGCGGCACATCGACAGTTCGGCGTGACCGGCTTCATGGCCACGCTGATTTCTGACGAACCCGGCAAGGTGGAGGCAGCGATCAAGGCTGTCGGCGATGCAATCGTGGCGGGCGTCGAGGGGGTGCTGGGACTGCACCTTGAGGGACCTTGGTTATCCGCGCCCCGACGCGGCGTGCACCCGGCAGAATTCCTGCGGGAGCTTGGCCAGGAGGATTTGCGCCTTCTGACGTCCAAGTGTTCGTTCCCGCTCATGGTGACAGTTGCGCCCGAACAGGTCGGACCTGACTCAATCAGAGCTTTGGTGGATGCCGGAGTGCGGGTCAGCCTCGGCCACACGGCAGCATCGACGGAGATGGTCGAAGCCGCGCTCGCGGCGGGCGCGTCCGGCTTCACCCATCTGTTCAACGCCATGCCTCCGCTGGAAGGACGTAACCCCGGCGCGGTGGGCGCTGCACTGGCAAGCCGCAAGGCATGGACGGGGCTCATCCTCGACGGCATCCATGTTCACCCGGTCTCAGCAAAAGCAGCTTTTGCTGCCAAGACTGCGGACAAGATGATCCTCGTCACCGACGCCATGGCGACTGTGGGTTCGGAGACTGCCTCGATGTCGTTGTTCGGCGAAGCGATCTCCGTTCAGGATGGCGCACTACGGACAGGTACAGGCACGCTGGCCGGCGCCCATCTTGAAATGTCCGGGGCAGTCAGGAACGCCGTGAAACTGCTTGAGGCGTCACCGGGCGAAGCGCTGCGCATGGCCAGTCTCACGCCGGCGACTTTCCTCGGCATCGATAGCGAGCGTGGGAGGATCGCGCAGGGCCACCGCGCGGACCTCGTCTTGCTTGATGATGACATGCGCGCAAGCGCGACATGGATCAGTGGGCGTCAAGTTCACTGACGCGGCGTGATCTCTGCCAAAGCAAAGCGCAGATTGCCATCGTGCCTGGCTAGCGCCGATGTCGCCAACGCCATGTCCGCTCCGCTGGCCAGCAACACGGCCAACTTCACATTACCGTCCGCCCGCGCCATCGCGTCGTTTGCGGTTTGCTGATCGCAGCCAACAATTGTCACGACCATCTGCGCTGCACGATTGCGGAGCTTGGCGTTGGTGGGGCGCATATGAACCATCAGGCCGCGATAGACCTTGCCCAGGCGCACCATGACCATTGTGGAAAGCAGGTTGAGAACGATCTTCTGCGCCGTGCCTGCTTTCATGCGCGTCGAGCCCGCCACAGCCTCCGCCCCTGTTTCAACCAGGATCGGGTGCTGACTGACGGATAACAGTTGCGCTGAATTGTTGGCGACGCCGATCGTCACTGCGCCCCGCGCCCGCGCTTCTTTCACGGCGGCAACCGTGTAAGGCGTATTGCCGCTTGCAGCGATGCCGATGACGACGTCATTGGGGCCGACATTAAGCGTAATCATTCGCGCCACGCCGTCATTGGCGGAGTCCTCGGCATTCTCGACAGCTTGCAATAGAGCGCCCTCGCCGCCTGCAATCGCGAATGCCACCTGCTCCCTGGGCCAGCTGAACGTCGGAAACAGCTCCGCCCCATCCTGCACGCCGATACGCGCGGATGTTCCGGCGCCCACATAGATCAATCGGCCACCGCGTTTGAGCCCCGGCACGGCTGCATCTACCGCTGCAGCGATCGCAGGGATTGCCGGCCCTACGGCGGCAACCGCTTCGACCTGCCCTTCGTGCAAGGCGCGAACGCCCTGTTCCGTGCCCCACAGGTCGAGGTCCAGATAGCGCGCACTGATATCCTCGGTTCCCATCACGTCCTCGGCGACTGCTGACGCATTGCGTCGTGTGATTGAATGGCAGGCAAATCGCGATAGACAAGGGGCCATGACGGCAACCTACTATCTCGGCGTCGACGGCGGCGGAACGCGTTGCCGGGCCCGGCTCGAAACAGCCGACGGGAAAGTACTGGGCCGTGGGCTCTCTGGGCCTGCCAGCATGCGCTTCGGTTTTGAAACGGCGCGTGAATCAATCATGGCTGCGACACGGCAGGCGCTGACCGAAGCCGGGCTCGACGAAGATGCGATGGCGCAAACATATGCAGGCATCGGCCTCGCCGGCACAGGACAACTCGGCGCGCGCGCCGCACTCGAAGCCTGGAAGCATCCGTTCGCGGCAGCCTGGTTCGAGGGCGACGGGTATCTCGCCTACCTTGGCGCATTCAGTGGCGGCGATGGCGGGATCGTGGTGTGCGGCACCGGCAGCATCGGCATCACTTATGACAAGACCACAATCCGCGTCGGCGGCTATGGCTTTCCGGTTTCCGACGAAGGCAGTGGCGCGCATATCGGCCTGAATGCAATCCGCTACGCCCTGCGCACGCTGGACGGCCGCACCAGTGCGACGGCCTTTGCAAACGAGATCCTTGAGCGCTTCCAGTCCGATCCGGCGGTGGTGATCCGATGGTCAGAAACGGCGAGCGCCACCGACTACGCAGCGTTCGCGGCGATCGTCATCAAACATGCGACCTCTGGCGAGCCTGCCGCAATCAACCTTCTTCGGGATGCGGCCGTCCACATCGCTGGACTTGTCGAAGCTGTGCTGGCTCGTGGCGCGCGGCGCGTCGCGCTGGTGGGCGGCCTGGTCGAGTTCCTCAAGCCGCACATACCGCCTGCAACAGCTGAACGGCTAACAGAACCTGTATCCGACGCGATGGCGGGAGGCATCCTGCTCGCCAAGACGCGGCAAGCAGGCGCCTAGATCAGATCTCGATTGCGCCCTGGATCACACGCACGAGCCGATCGCGGAATCGCTTGCGCTCTTCCACGCCGAGCTCGAAGTTGTCCGAAATCACGCGGTCGATCATCACGCCCATGACAATGTCGGCGATCAGGCGGGCGCGGACTTTCGAATCCGGACCACCCAGCCATTCCTCGATCGGGCCGAAGAAGCGTTCTTCGCCCGACTTGCGGATGGCCTCACGCGCTTTCGGCGACGAAGCCGAACGCAGGATGATCAGCAGGCAGGTGAGGTCTTCATCCTCGGCCGCATCATCAACGAGCTTGGTAGCCAGGCGCTCGCCAAAGGTGGCGACGTCACCCTCAAAGATATCCGTACTCGACGGGCAAGCCGCCAGAACGTCCGCAAACAGCTCGTCCTTGCCGCCGAAATAGCGGGAGACCAGGGACACATCGACCCCGACATCGGATGCGATTTCACGGAGGCTGACGCTGTCATAGCCCTCGCGCGTAAAACGCTCCATCGCCGCGGCCAGCAGGGCGGCGCGGGTGTTGATAGCGTTTCGTTTGCGGGCCGCCAGGGCCTGAAGAGCCGTCATCGAGAACCTTTGTTGCAGTGCACGAAAAGTTTTGTCAACAGGTGTTGACATAGTGCCGGGCGTACCAATTTAACAGGGCAACAAAGAACAAACAGCCCAAAGTGGGCGCCGTCCTCCTCCCCGGGGTCTAACATGCAGAACAACGCCAAAACCTTGCTGGCAGCATTGGTTGCCTCTACGGCACTCACCGCTTGCGGCCAGAAGCCAACTGAAGCGGCGGGCATGCCCACGCCGCAAGTCTCGGTCGCCACGCCACTGAAGCAGAACGTAACCGACTGGGACGACTTTGTCGGGCGATTTGAAGCCTCCCAGCACGTCGATGTCCGCGCCCGTGCAGGCGGATTTATCCAGGGGGTACACTTCAAGGACGGGCAACACGTCAACAAGGGTCAATTGCTGTTCACACTCGACGCCCGCCCTGCACAAGCAGCGCTGGCTTCGGCTGAGGCGGACGCTTCGGTCGCCCGCAAGGCTTTCGAGCGAGCTGAAGTGCTGATGAAGGAACAGGCCATCTCGCGGCAGGACTACGATCAGCGCCGTGCGAACCTGGACGTGGCCGACGCCACCCTCCGCGCCCGTCGCCTTGATGTCGAGTTCACCCGCGTTGTCGCCCCGGTTTCAGGCACGGTTTCAGATCGCCGCGTCGACGCCGGCAACGTGATTGCCGGCGGCACATCGGCTGCTGACGTGCTGACCACGATCGTGGCCACTGATGATGTGTACTTCTCGTTCGACGCCTCGGAAGCCCAGCTCCTGAAGTATCAGCGTGAAGCGCAGAAGAATGGCGGCAAGGTCGAGATCCGGCTGCAGGACGAGAACGAGTATCGCTGGGACGGTATTGTCGACTTCTCCGACAACGCTATCAACAACGGCTCGGGCGCGGTCCGCATGCGGGCGCTGGTAAAGAACAAGGATGGCTTCCTGAAGCCGGGCATGTTCGGCCATGCACGCGTTGAAGGTTCGGCTGAGTATGCCGCCCTGATGATCCCCGAAACGGCGGTCGTTGCACAGGGCGCCAACAAGGTTGCCTACGTCGTCGGCGCCAATGGCACGGTCGACGTGAAGCCGCTGCAGACTGGTCCGCTCGTAGACGGCCTGCGCGTTGTCCGTGGCGGTCTTGCTGAATCGGACAAGGTGATCGTCAACGGCATCCAGCGCGCCATGCCGGGCGCGGCGGTGGAGGCGAAAGTCACCACCATCACGCAAACGGCCGAGCTGACCGAGACGACGGCTCCCAAGCAGGAATAGCGCGACCGCAATAGCGGCGCGAACTCGCAGACAGAAAAACAAGACGGGCCCCTCCCATAGAGGCCCGCAGCACAGGCACAGCCACATGCGTTTCTCACGCTTCTTCATCGATCGCCCGATCTTCGCGGGCGTCATCTCGGTGTTCATCACCCTTCTGGGTCTGTTCGCCTTCCCGAACCTTCCGCTCGCCCAGTACCCGGACATCGCCCCGCCATCGGTGATGGTGATGGCCGGCTATCCTGGCGCGTCTGCAGAGACGGTCGCAGAGACAGTTGCGGCGCCCATTGAGCAGGAGATCAACGGCGTAGAGAACATGCTCTACATCACGTCGTCGTCCTCCAACGGGACGGCGCAGATCACGGTGACGTTCAAGCCGGGCACCAATCTCGATACGGCGCAGGTTCTGGTGCAGAACCGCGTCGCACTGGCTGAACCAAGATTGCCCGATCAGGTGAGACAGGGGGGCGTGCAGGTTCTGAAGCAGGACACCGGCTTCCTGCTGCTCGTCGCGCTGACGTCCAAATCCGAAAATGCCGACATCGACATGATTGGCAACTTCGCCAACTCGTCACTGAAAGACCGCCTGCTCCGCATCCAGGGCGTCGGCGGCGTTCAGATATTCGGCGGCGGCCTCTACTCGATGCGGGTCTGGATTGATCCGGGCAAGGCCGCAGCCCGCGATCTTACCGCCACCGAGATCGTCGCAGCCCTCCGCGCCCAGAACATCCAGGCGGCCGGCGGCTCGATCGGCTCGCCGCCGTTCGACAGCGGCGTGACCAATGAGCTTCCGGTACAGGTTGAAGGGCGCCTGAAGACGGCCGAGGAGTTCGGCAAGGTCGTTATCAAGCGCTCCACCGAAGGCCAGGTCACTTTCCTGCGCGATGTGGCGCGCATCGAACTCGGCTCGCAGGATTACTCGATCCGCGGCTATTTCGGC
This sequence comes from Hyphomonadaceae bacterium, assembly GCA_036733305.1. Lineage (GTDB taxonomy): Bacteria > Pseudomonadota > Alphaproteobacteria > Caulobacterales > Hyphomonadaceae > UBA7672. The sequence continues at coordinate 47,766 of DAINAT010000007.1, read as the reverse complement.
GGCGATCGCGGTATCGCCATGGCCATCACCCCCTCGCCGGGCGCGAACGCCATCAACGCGTCGCATGCCGTGATCGAGGCCGTGAAAGCCGCCGAGCCGGAATTCCCGGCGGGTGTTGAATGGAAAATTCCGTACAACCCGACCGAATACGTGGAAGCGTCGGTGTCGGCGGTCGAGCACACGCTGATCGAAGCCATCTTCCTCGTCGTCATCGTGGTCGTCGTCTTCCTGCAGACATGGCGCGCGGCGATCATTCCGATCGTGGCGATCCCGATCGCGTTGGTGGCGACATTCATCGTCCAGCTTCTGCTGGGCTACTCGATCAACTCGCTGTCGCTGTTCGCCCTCGTGCTGGCAGTCGGCATCGTGGTCGACGACGCCATCGTCGTGGTTGAGAACGTTGAACGAAATATCCGGCTCGGCATGTCGCCCAAGGAGGCGGCTTACAAGACGATGGACGAGGTCTCCGGCGCGCTTATCGCCATCGGCCTGGTGCTGCTGGCGGTGTTTGTGCCTGCAGCGTTCGTTCCTGGCATTCCGGGCGTGTTCTTCCGCCAGTTCGCGGTTGCCATCGCCACGGCTGCTGCGGTCTCGCTGCTAGTCTCGCTGACCCTCTCGCCGGCGATGGCGGCCATGCTGCTCAAGCCGCATGAACCCGGCCACACCAAGAAGCGGGGTATCTTCGCACCGCTTCAATGGGCGGCTGACAAGTTCAACCAGGGCTTCGAATGGCTTTCGGATCGCTATGGACGCGTTACCGGCCGCCTGATCCGCATGTCCGCGATCATGCTTGTTGCCTATGCTGTACTGCTCGGCCTCACCGGCTGGCGCATGACGGCAACGCCGACGGGCTTCATCCCGGACCAGGATCAGGGCTTCCTGATCGGCGTCGTTCAGCTTCCGCCTGGCGCCTCGCTTGAGCGGACGGACGCTGTCATCAAACGCGCGGCGGCCCAACTGGCCCAGACCGAAGGCGTGCAGGACGTGGCGGCGTTTGCCGGCATGGATGGCGCGAGCTTCACCAACTCGTCCAACGCGGGCACCATGTTCATCCGCTTGAAGCCTTGGGCGGAACGTGGCGTCGCGCTCAACGCGCAAGCGATGGCCGGACAGATCATGGGGGCAATGGGGGCCATTGAGGAAGCCAGCATCTTCGTGATTGCGCCGCCCGCGGTGCAAGGCATGGGCAATGGCGGCGGCTTCAAGATGATGCTGCAGGACACGTCTGGCAAAGGCTATCAAGCCCTTGAACAGGCACAGTTCCAGATCGTCGGCATGGCGAGCCAGCAAGGCTCACCCGTTACCGGCGTGTTCCCCGGCTTCAACACCGGAAGCCCACGTGTGAAGGCGGAAGTCGATCGCGAAAAAGCGTTGATGATGGGCGTTGAACCGTCCGAAATCTTCGGCGCGATGGGCACCTATCTCGGCTCGACCTATGTGAACGACTTCAACATGCTGGGCCGCACCTTCCGGGTGACGGCGCAGGCAGAGCCAACGCTGCGCGACGATGTTTCTGACATCGCCAACCTGAAAGTGCGCTCGACAACTGGCGACATGGTTCCGCTCGGGTCCGTAGCGACGTTGAAGGACGATACGGGCCCTGTGCGCGTGGTTCGCTACAACCTGTTCCCGGCCGCGGAGATCCAAGGGGCGCCTGCTCCCGGCATTTCCTCGGGCGCGGCGCTGGCGGCGATGGAAAGCTATGCGTCGCAATTGCCGGAAGGTTTCAACTACGAATGGACCGAGCTGGCGCTGCAAGAGAAGTCGCAGGGCAATACCGGCCCGATCGTCTTCCTGATGGCTGTCGTGCTCGTCTTCCTCGTGCTGGCTGCGCAGTATGAAGCGTTCACATTGCCACTCGCGGTGATCCTCATCGTTCCGATGTGTATTCTGGCTGCGATCATCGGCGTGAACATCCGCGGCTTCGACAACAACATCCTGACGCAGGTCGGCTTGTTGGTGCTCGTGGCGCTGGCGTCGAAGAACGCGATCCTGATCGTGGAATTCGCCCGTCAGGCGGAAGAAGGAGGCAAGAACCGCTTCGACGCCGCCATTGAAGCCGCCAAGACGCGACTGCGTCCGATCCTCATGACGTCGTTCGCTTTCATCTTCGGTGTCGTGCCACTGATGCTGGCGACGGGTCCTGGCCAGGAGATGCGTCAGGCTCTCGGCACGGCCGTGTTCTTCGGGATGCTGGGCGTGACGTTCTTCGGCTTGCTCTTCACCCCGGTATTCTACGTGGTGATGCGCTGGGTGGCTGAACGGTTGCCGGGCGCGAAACGCAAAGCGGCTGTATCGCCGGCTGAACCACAGCCACAGCCGATGCATCCGGCTGAATAGACAAAAGCCTCCAGCCCGAACCGGCTGGAGGCTTTTTACCTTCTGGTGTTCGGATAGCCCGCGGAGAGCATTTCCCGGATCTTGGCTGTGAGCCCTTCAAGCTGGAACGGCTTCAACAGCATCTCCATGCCCGGCTCAAGGAACTCGCTGCGCACAGACGCTTCGGCGGCATAGCCGGTCATGAACAGGATCTTGAGATCGGGGCGGCTGCCGCGAGCGATCTCCGCCAGCTGGCGCCCATTCATGCCCGGGAGGCCAACATCGCTGACCATCAGATCGACGTGAGCATGACTGCGAAGCATGGCAAGCGCCTGTTCCGGATTGCTGGCTTCGATGGCGCGATAGCGCAGGTCGCGCAGCACTTCGAGGATCAGCATGCGAACCTGCGGATCATCTTCCACGACCAGCACCGTCTTGCCGGCGCCATGCTGTTCAACTTGTGGCGGCTCTAGCTGTTCGACGATCTCTTCGGGTGAGCCACGCGGCAACAGCAACGTGACCGACGTACCCTTGCCGACTTCGCTGTCGATCTGTACGCGCCCGCCCGACTGGTTCACGAAGCCGTACACCATTGAAAGGCCGAGGCCAGTCCCCTGTCCGATCGGCTTGGTCGTGAAGAACGGCTCGAAAACGTTGGCGAGAACTTCGGGCGACATGCCTGTGCCGTTGTCGCGCACAGTAATGGAGATCAGGTGGCCGTCGCCGCTGGCTTTACGCGTCTCGATGCGTAGCGAGCCGCCTTCGGGCATGGCGTCGCGCGCGTTGATGGCGAGATTGAGAATGGCGGATTCGAGCTGACTGATATCGGTTGAGGCCCATAGCTCTTTGGAATCGAAGCTGGTTTCGATGGCGACGTTCTCGCCCATCGTGCGATCAAGCAGGATGCGCATGGACGTGATCGACGCGTTGACGTCCACAGGCTTGATATCGAGCGACTGGCGCCGGCCGAAGGCAAGCAGGCGCGAGGTGAGCGAGGCGGCGCGGTTGGCTGCGGTCTGCGCGGCCTCGATGAACTTGTTGGCGTCGGCATAGCGCTGGGCTTCGATGCGACGCTTGATCAGGTTGAGCGCTCCAATGATGCCGGCGAGCATGTTGTTGAAGTCGTGCGCGATACCGCCTGTCAGCTGGCCGATCGCTTCCATCTTCTGGGCGTGCATCAGGGCCGAGCGCGCCTCCTGCAGCTCCTCGGTGGCGACTTTCAGTTCGGTGATATCGCGCGTGATCTTGGCGTAGCCGCGCAAGGTTCCGTTCTCGGCGAAGATGGGATCGATGACAACATGTGCCCAGAAGCGCGTGCCGTCCTTGCGGACACGCTGGGCCTCGGTTTCATAACGGCCCTCTTCCCGCGCAATCTGCAACGCACGATCGGCCTCGCCGCGCTGCCGATCCTCCTCGGTATAGAAATGCGAGACGTGTGTGCCGATGATCTCGTCGGCCTGATAGCCCTTGATGCGTTCCGCCCCCGCATTCCAGGTCGATACCTTGCCGGTCGGGTCGAGCATGTAGAGCGCATAGTCAGTCACGCCCTCAACGAGAATGCGGAACTGCTCCAGCGCCTGGCGGGCGGATGAGCGTTCATCATCGAGGCGCTGCGCCTCGTCCATCATGAGCTGCCGGCGAACGAGTGCGCGGAGGCGGAGGCAGAAGAGTTCGGTATCGGCGACGGACGAAATAATATCATCCACGCCAGCCGCAAATGCCGCCTTGCACAGGCCTTCTTTCGTCGAGCCGTCCTCGCCCAAGCCGACGATGAGGAAAGGCGGACGGGCATCATTGCCCGAAAATCTAGCGTCCCGCAGGCCCGCCATTTCTGCGCAAGTGCGGATGCCATCGAACTTTGCATCAAGCAGATTGACGATAACGCAATCTGCCATTGCTTCCGACATGAAGCGCCCGCCCTCCTCCAATGTCGGAACGGCGGTGACCAGGTAGCCTTCCTTTTGCAACAACGCCTGAAGCTGCAATCGCTTCGTCAGGCTGGAATCGATCACCAGCAGCTCGCCCCTGCGGAAGTGCGCGCCAGGCTCAGTTCTGCCGTGCCGCCGCCTTCTCAGTAGCGCGCCAATTCGCAACAACAGCGGCTGGAGATCATGCGATTTCTGGACGTAAACATCGGCGCCGCTTTCGAGCCCTGCCCGCTCATCAATGCGCTCGTCGCCGCTTATCAGAACAATCGGAACGGCCCGCGTGCGTTCGCTGATCCGCAGCTGACGCGTAAGCTCCCGACCATCCATACTCGGTAGCTGATAGTCGGCGACAATCAGATCCGGCACATCGTGGTTGAGCATATCCATCGCACGCTCGGCGCAATCGACCCGGCTCACATGATAGCCGTTGGTCTCCAGCACTGAGCACAGCTCAAACGCCTGCGCGTCGGAGTCTTCGACAACGAGAATATGCGCCGCGCGGGTCCGCGCATCGATCATTGCGCGAACTCCTCCGTAGTCTCCGCGAACCCCGTGAGTAGCACGGCAGATTCGGCAATCGTTCGCACGATGCTTAAAGCGCCTGGACGGACGACAAGGCGTCGATCACCCGGTAGGCGTAACGCTCCACTCAAGAAACCCACTTCCTTCCCTACCGTCCCCGCGACGTTCAAAAACCCGTTTCAATCAACGACCGATATGGCAATCGGGTTCCCATCCGCGGAAGATTTATTGATGACGCACCCGACGAGCCGTTCGGCATCGTCCGGTACTACCTGAAAACGTTCTCCAGCACTTGCTTCGACGACATGCTCTCAACACGCGCTGGGCGGAGATTAACCTTCGCCGCGTGACGAGAGTTCAGCGACGTACTTTAGGCTTGGCGATCAGCTTGGCCAGCACCTTCTCGATCTGGGCAATCCGGCCGAGTGGCGTTGGTATTGCCTTCACCAGTAGGTACCGGTTGTTGCTCTCGCGTAGACCGGCCTGGGCAGCTTTCCGGCCCAGCTTGCCACGCGGGGTGAAGGCGATCGCTTCCGGCCCGGCGTCGATGCGCGCGATATCCGCCCGGCGCGCCAGCACGCGCAGGTTCGCCATGCGCAGCAGCGTGCTTGCCTCGGGTGGCTCCTCGCCGAACCTGTCGATCAGTTCGTCCTCGAAGGCATCCAATTCTGTGCGCGATGTGAGACGGGCAAGGCGCAGGTAAAGGGACAGGCGCGTGTCGGTTTCGGGAATCCAGTCCGCCGGGAAGCGGCCCGTTACATCCGCATTGATGACTGGCGTCCAGCGTTGCAGCGTCTCGCCGCGCGCTTCGCGTACAGCCCGCTCAAGAAGATGCTGATAGAGGTCGATGCCAATCAGCTTCATGTGGCCGCTTTGGGCATCGCCCACGAGATCGCCGGCGCCGCGAATATCGAGATCGCGCGCACTGATGGCAAACCCGGCGCCGAGACGATCCAGCGATTCCAGCGTACGCAATCGCTTGCGCGTGGCATCGGACAGCGAGACGCCTGGTTCGGTTGTCAGCAAGATCTGGCCACGGCGGTTACCCCGCCCGACCCTTCCACGCAGCTGATGGAGTTGGGCGAGCCCAAAGCGATCGGATCGCCAGACGATCATCGTGTTGGCGCGCGGCACGTCCAGGCCGGCTTCGATGATGTTGGTAGCCAGGAGGATGTCATCCAGACCGGCGGCAAACCGAACCATGGCGGTGTCGATCTCCCCGGCAGGCATATCGCCGTGCGCGCGAAGCATGGTTAGCTCCGGCGCCAACTGCTCGATCTTTGCAGCAAGCGCCGCGATGTCCTGAATCCGCGGAACAACAACGAAACTCTGCCCGCCACGCTCCTTTTCCCGCATCAGGGCCGTGCGAACGCGGCCATGATCGAACGCACCCGCGATTGTACGGATAGGCTGACGCCGCGCGGGCGGCGTTGCTATGACTGACATCTGCTTGAGGCCAAGCAAGGCATTCTGCAGCGTCCGCGGGATCGGCGTAGCGGTCAGACTGAGAAGGTGGCCTTTCACAGCAAGATTGCGCAGTGTTGCCTTGTCGGCTGCTCCGAAGCGCTGCTCTTCATCTATGACCACGAGCGCAAGATTTGCGTAGGACACGTCTTTCGCGGCGACCGCCCCCGTTCCGATGACAATCGAAATTGATCCATCGGCCAGACCGGCCTTTACGCGTTTACGTTCGGCCGTATCGGCGAGCCTTGAGAGCGAGGCGACCTTGATGCCCACGCGCTCAAACCTCTGGCGGAACGTCTCGACATGCTGGCGAACCAAGACGGTCGTCGGCGCAGCGATTACTACCTGCCTGCCGGCGAGCGCTGCGAGGGCGGCGGCGCGCATGGCGACTTCCGTCTTGCCGTAGCCGACGTCGCCGATGACGAGACGATCCATCGGCTTGCCGCTGGCCATATCCTTCTTCACAGCGTTGATTGCCCGCGTCTGGTCAGGCGTTTCTGAGAACGGGAATCCGGCGACAAACTGCTTGTAGGCTGCTTGATCGGGTTCGATCTTCATGGCGCGGCGCTTGCCGTTTTCCTTGGCCTGACGCGTGAGATCGAGAGCGGCTTCCGCCATCGCGCGATCGATCACCAGCCTGCGTTTGCGCCAGCTTGTGCCGTCCAGACCATCTAGCGTGACCGCGTCGCGATCAGCGCCATATCGCCAGATGCGGTCGGCCTCCTCGATCGGGATCAGGCGGCGTGCGCCACCCGCGTATTCGAGTTCGATTGCATCGCCCTTGACGCTGCCGCCATTACCAGAACCAGCGAGACCTTTCACAACCCCGATGCCATGGCCCTCGTGGATTACGACGTCGCCCGCACAGACGTCGCCGACTTCCAGCAGCTGGCTATGAGCTTCTGGCGCAGCCGCAGCGAGACCTGCGTTGGCGCCGAGCACGTCTGACGCGGAAATCACCAACTTGCCCGGCTCCTGCCAGCCATGTGTGATGGGCATATCGAGCAGCATGACGGTGGCCCGCGCGCCTTTCGCTACATCGGTCCAGCGCTTGATCGCCTTCGCGCCGGTTGCGGCAGCCTTGCCAAGGCGCTTCTTGATCAAGCGTAGATCGTGGTCACCGCCGGCCACAACCACGCGGGACTTGGCGGCGAATGCGCCTGCGATTTCGGCCGTCATGGCGCGGACGGAATTCGGCGTCGACGCTAGCCGGACGACACGCTGGTCCGCATCGGATGGCAGGTGGATGATCTGGCGTCCGCGAAGGGCGGCGTCCCAAACGGGCTTCTTGACCAGTCTGCGATTATTGCCGGCCGCCTGACCACGCAGGAGCTCGGCCGCATCGCTAACAAGCGCCATGTACTTGGCGCGCTCGTCCAGAGCGTTGGTGTCGATAGCGATTGCGGCGCCAGGCAGATAGTCGAAGAGCGTTTTCGGTTTGGCAGGCAGTTCGAGTTCCATCGCCGGACCTATTTCGACGAAGTCCAGCTCTTCGAGGCCGCGTTGCGAGACAGAGTCGAACTCGCGAATGCGAACGATCTCGCCGTCCGCCAGCTCGATGCGCACGGGTGCTGAAGCGCCCGCTGGGAAGATGTCGATAACCTTGCCGCGAATGGCGAACTCGGCCGGTTCGTCTACGCGATCATCCTCGAAATAGCCGAGCGCCATGACGGTCTTGCGAAACGTCGACGTTTCCAGCGCATCACCGACATTGAATGCTGCGAGCGGCTTTTCGAAAACCTTGGGATCAGGCAGGAGTTCGGAGGCAGCTTCAGCTGTCGTGATGACGGCTATGCGTGCACGGCCGCCGGCGGCGAGCGTTTCCCGAATCTGGCGAAGGGCGGCTAGACGCAGGCCGGTATTGGAGGCCGTTGGCGGCTGGGCGTCGCCCGGCAAGGCATCGCTGGGCGGGAAGAAAATCGCCTCGGCCTCAGGCGCAGCCCCTTGCAGGGCAGCGGCAACATCGCGGGCGCGATAGTCTGTCGAAATGACGGCTAGCACGTTTCCCTGAACCAATGACTCAGCGATGCGCGTTGCGGCCAGTCCGGGCGCGCAATCGGCCTTGATCAGGCGTTGCGCCGTCGGCAGATCTCCCCTGTCGGCCATCAGGCTGCAACCGCGGGCGAAACCGGCCGGCGACGTTGCGAACTGTCGATGGAATTGGGAATAAAACGCATTGGGCTCACTGACTATCTAGTGCGGTCTGTTGCTGATCGACCTAATGCACCAAACCGCCCGGAGGTGGTCAGGCATATGGCTCTCGCGCCCTGGCGGACGGATCGATGCTCCGTCATACAAGGCTGAGTTTGATACGCCAGCCTCCCGCGCTACCTAGACTGTTGATAGCCAGCATAGTCAGCCAATCAGGGTCTTCATGACAACCGAAGCCAAGGATCAACGTGCAATCGTCCGTATGCTGGGGGCGGTTCTGGGAGACGTGATCCGCGAACAGGATGGCGAAGATGTGTTCCGGCAGATCGAGGCTATTCGTCAGGCGTCGGTGGCTTATCATCGGGAGAATTCTGACAACACGGCGGCAGCGTTATCGGACAATCTCAACCGGCTGGGAGCGGCCGAGGTTGTCCGGTTTGTGCATTCGTTTGCGGCATTCCTGCAGATTACAAATCTGGCGGAGGACCATGTCCAGCGCAGGCGGAGCCGTACTGGCGATGCGCGGTCCGACACATTGGCGGGGGCGATCCGCGCACTGGAGGATCAGGGCGTTACGCGAGATGCCGTGCTGGAGTTGCTGGCAAACGGTCTGATAGCGCCAGTACTGACGGCGCATCCGAGCGAGGCGCGACGCAAGAGCGTGCTGGATCGACAGAATGCGATAGCGGCAGATCTGGAGATGCTGGACCGGGCGGCCAACGATGCCGAGCGCGCACAGGTTGGCGTCGATCTGCGCCGGCAAGTGTCGATCCTGTGGCGCACGCGCCTGCTTCGCAATGTTCGGATCGCGGTGGATGACGAAATCGAGAACGCTGTTTCATTTCTCGAACAGAGCTTCCTGCCGGCTGTTCCGAAGCTGTACGCGCACTGGCAATCTGTGCTGGGCGAGCCGGACAGTCTCAAAAGCTTTCTGCGCGCCGGAAGCTGGGTTGGCGGCGATCGGGACGGCAATCCAAATGTCGAAGGCAAAATGATGCGCAAAGCGCTGGGACGCCAGTCTGGCGCAGCGCTTCGGCATTATTTGCGAGAGGTCCATGCGCTGGGAGCGGAGCTATCGCTTTCGTCGCGATTCACCAAAGTGACACCAGAGTTGCAGGCGCTCTCCGATCGATCCAACGATACTTCGCTGCAACGGGCTGATGAGCCTTATCGTCGGACATTGACGGGGATTTATGCGCGTATCGCGGCTACGTTGAACGTTTTGACGGGTGAGCAGCCGGCGAATGCCCCGATGGCGAAAGGCGAAGCTTACGCATCGCCATCTGAGTTGCAGATTGATCTTGAGACAATCCACCAGTCACTTCTGAAATATCAGGGGCGCGCGTTCCGCGCCGGACCTCTCACCGACCTCATTCGCGCCGTGGACGTTTTCGGCTTCCATCTGGCGACGCTGGACCTGCGGCAGAATTCATCCGTGCACGGGCGCGTGGTGGCGGAGCTGTTGAAGGCAGCGGGAGTTGCCGACGACTACGAGAAGCTTGATGAGGTCGCGCGGTGTAGCCTGCTCGTTCGCGAGCTTTCGCACGGTCGCCTGCTGTCTTCGCCCTACGCGCAGTATAGCGAGGAAACGCAGCGCGAGCTCAAGACGCTGGCCGCCGCAGCCGATGTGAAACGACGGCACGGGCCGGCGGCGATACGCAACTACATCATCTCGAACACGACGGCGGTGTCGGATCTTCTAGAGGTCTATATCCTGCTCAAGGAAGTCGGGCTTTTCCGCCCGGGTGCGCAGCCAAAAGCCGACGTTTTTGCCGAGCCGCTGTTCGAAACCATCGGCGATCTGCGGGCCTCCGGTGAAACGATGATGCGCTATCTTTCACTTCCCCTGATCAAGGCCCTGCACGGCCCCGCTGGCGTGCAGGAGGTGATGATTGGCTATTCGGATTCCAACAAGGACGGGAGCTATCTCACCTCGATCTGGGAGCTGCAGAAGGCATCGCGCGAACTCCATGACGTCGTGACAAGGCAGGGCTTGGGCCTACAGCTCTTCCACGGTCGCGGCGGCGCTGTGGGCCGAGGCGGCGGATCAAGCTTCGAGGCGCTGCTCGCGCAACCTGAGGGCACAGTGAATGGCCGCATCCGCATAACCGAACAGGGCGAAGTCATCGCCAACAAGTACGGCGACCCGGAACTTGCCAGACAGAGTCTCGAAACACTTACCGCGGGCGTGGTGCTGGCTTCGCTGTCGCGCCGGCAGAGTTCAAGCGCGACGATCCAGCAATCCGAAATCATGGACAAGCTTTCGCAGGCATCCATGCTCGCCTACCGTAAGCTCGTTTTCGAGACGCCGAACTTTGTGAATTATTTCTACGACGCGACGCCGATCACTGAGATCGCTGAGTTGAACATTGGCAGCCGTCCTACATCGCGTCAGGCAACCCGCAGCATCGAGGGCCTTCGTGCAATCCCGTGGGTATTCTCCTGGGCGCAATCGCGCGCGATGGTTCCTGGCTGGTTCGGATTTGGCTCGGCCGTTCGCGAATCCTGCGCCGATGCCGCAGCGTTGAAAGACCTCTATCAGGCTTGGCCGTTCTTCCGCTCGGCCGTGGGCAACATGGAAATGGTGATGGTGAAGTCAGACCTGTCGATCGCCGCACGGTACGCGGGGCTTGTCGAGGACAAGGCGCTGGCGAAGACAGTGTTCGATATGATCACCGCTGAGTGGCAGCTGACCCACGACACCATTTTGAATGTCACCGGGCAGTCCGAGTTGCTGGAGAAATCTCCCGAGCTTGCGGCTACGATCAAATCGCGGCTGCCTTACATCGATCCGCTGAACCATCTGCAGATCGAACTCATCGCGCGCCGCCGAAAAGGGGACAAAACGGAGGAGACGCGTGAGGGCATTCTTCTGGCGATCAATGGCGTCGCAGCCGGGCTCAGAAATACGGGCTAGACGCTCCCTGAAACCGCCGGATTGCTGCGGTCATCCGGGCAATGATCCGGCGACGGCGCCAGAACAGCCCAGCACAAACGAATTGCGGCGCCGGAAGGCCCACTTCCCGGCGCCGCAGTCATGTCCGTCGGGTAGGAACCGCCAGACAATCTGATCAGTATCTAGTTCTGGGCGAGATCCCTCTTCTTCGCCGCTTCAGCCGAGCGAAGTACGCGAAGCACATTGCCGCCCCAGAGCTTGTTGATGTCGGCCTGGCTGTAACCCTTGGTGATCAGAGCCTTGGTGACGTTCGGAGCATCGCCCTCGTCTTCAAAGCCGGTCACGCCGCCGCCATGGTTGAAATCCGATGAGATGGCGACGTGGTCGATGCCGATCCGCTTCACGGCGTAATCCACGCTGTTCACTAGATCATCGACCGAGGCGCGGACCTGGAGAGCTGCCGTCTCCTTGCCCAGGGCGTCGCGCTGGGCCTGAGTCAGCCCTTCATAGCCGTTCACAGCGCCGTACTTCTGGCGAACGGCTTTAACCGCTGCTTCGACTTCGGGTGTCTGCTGCTTCAGGTAGCTGGAGAAGGCGACGATGGCGACGACGCCGTTGTTGGCCTTGATCGCGTCGAGTTCAGCATCGGTCAGATTGCGGGCCGATTTCACGACCCCGGATACGCCAGAATGTGACGCGATAACGGGCGCGCGCGAGGCTGCGATGGCTTGGGTGAAGCCTTCTGTGGTCAACTGCGAGACATCAACAAGTATGCCAAGGTCATTTGCCAAAATGATCGCCTGCTTGCCAGCGGTCGAGAGCCCGTGGTTTTCGCCTGCCTTGTCGCGCGCATGCGGGCGGGATGAGTCGGCAAAGTCGTTGTTGCCAGCGTGGACGAGGCCAAACACGCGGACGCCTTTGTCGTAGAAGGCCTTCAGCGCAGTCGCATCCTTGCCGAGCGAATAAGCGTTGAGGAAGCTGATGACGATGGCTGTCTTGCCGGTCGCTGCAGCCTTCTCAACATCAGCGGCCGAACGCGCAATCACCACATCATCTGGATGCTTGGCCGCGATATCAAGGATAGCGGCCAGCTTGGCGTCCGCTTCCTTGCGAGCAGTTGTATAGCCTTCCGGTGTGCGGACGCTCTGCTCGACGAAGACGGATGGGAAGATTGCATCGACCTGCCCCTTCCTAAGCTTCGCGATGTCAATCTGCGTGCCTGCGTCGATCGTGCCGCCTGGCTTGGCCTTGGACGTAGCCACGACGTCGACGTGCGGATCGATCACAATGGCCTGCTTGTGGATCTGCTCAGGCGTCTGTGCTGATGCCGACCAGGAGAAGATAGCCACGCCCAGAGCGAGCAGTGCCGTTCGCCCCAGAAGGGCGTTGTTGCGTTTCATCGGTGAATTCCTTGTTGTTCGGTTTGACCGTTACTTCACAGGCACGGCGATTTGCCCGCTCGATGCGAGCTGATGGATATGCCGCGGCAGCAAGGCGAGGCTTTCAACAAGCTCGCGCTGCTGTCGGGCATCGAGCACGCCGAACATGTCGGCGATCGATTTGCGATAGATGGAAGGTGAGAACGTCGCGTCAGAACGAACGCTATGCGTAGACATGAATGTTGCTTTCGGATGCGGGTCGCCGCTCGCGCTCATGACGGCGCGACCCTTGAGATCTGTGATGAGAAGCTTGTGGTGAAGACGTCAGCCGGTGCGGATGCGCATCAACAGCTGGAACAACACATTCGCGATACGCAGAATCTGAGGGGGCGGTTGAGGCTGGTCGTCGTCATCCGTAGCTCCCTGATCTGGCGCTCACCATGCGAAGGGCTGATTGCCCGCCACACAATCCCTACTTAATCGATCGTGTTTGAAAGTCGATGCAGGTTTTCTAAGGCCAGCAAACAGGCAAACAGCAGCAGGAATAAGCATATTCGCGTTCCTATCGAACCCAAGGCGATTTAGTTTTTCTTGGCACAAACAAGGGACCGCCATGAACCTCCAGCAGCTCCGTTACGTACGCGAAGCCGTGCGCAGCGACCTCAACCTGACTGAGGCGTCGCAGGCCTTGAACACGTCCCAGTCCGGCGTCAGCAAGCAAATCCGCGAACTCGAGATCGAGCTTGGGATCGAGATTTTCGTACGAAAAGGAAAGCGGCTGACCGGCCTCACCCGCGCGGGCGAAGGCGCGGTAAAACTGATTGAACGTGTGCTGGCCGAGACGGAAAACCTCAAGCGCCTCGCAAGCGAGTTCTCTAGCGAGGACCGTGGCCGTCTTGTGATCGCCACCACGCACAACCAAGCGCGTTATGCCCTGCCCGACGTCGTGTTGAAATTCGCACAGGAGTTTCCGAACGTGCAGCTTGAGCTGCGCCAGGTGACACCGAAGCAGGCCGCCGGAAGCGTGTTGCGCGGCGAGGCTGACATCGCAATCGCTACCGAGGCGCTGGATCAGTTTTCCGACCTTCTGACATTCCCCTGCCTCTCCTGGCGCCACGTTGTCGTGGCTCCCGCAGATCACCCGCTGCATAACGTGGACAACCCGACGCTTGAGGATATCGCGGCTTACCCGTTGATCACCTACAGCCCGGAATTCTCTGGCCGAAGCCAGATCGACGCCGCCTTCCGCGCCAGACAAATTGAACCAGACGTACGACTCACTGCGATGGATGCGGACGTCATCCGCTTCTACGTGCAGCGTGGGATAGGCGTTGGCATCGTGTCAGAAATGGCGGTGGGCGGCTTTGGCGCAAGCGACTTGAAGGTTCTGAAAGGCTCAAAGGGCCTGTTCGACGCTTCCATCACAAAGGTGGCGTTCCAGCGTGGCGCGCTGCTCCACGCCTTTGCCTACCGCTTCGTCGAGATCTTTGCGCCGCACCTGGCAGCGCTGGATTTGCGTGATGCAGCGCTAAGCCGACTGTCTCTTCGCGAACCGCGCAAGAAACAATCGGCCGAGCCGCTGCGCATTCCCGCTTACGGAGAGCCCTTGCTGGAACCTACAGATGCATAGGCCAACTTGATCTCCTTCGCCTGAGCGATGACCTTGTCCAAGCCTTCTGCCGAGCCGACGCTCAGGTCAGTGCGAAAAGCCTGGATCGTCAGATCAGGTCCGATCAGCAGATAGGACGGCGTCCACACGATCTTGAAGGCCTCGCGCAACGAGGCATCCGGATCGACGATCGTCTTGTACCCGCCGCCTTCCTTGTCGAAATAGGCCTGCACCGATCCATAAGCGCCATAGGCACCGGCTGCACGTGTACGACTGGCTGGCGTATGCAGTGAAATGAAGTCGATATCTGGATCAGCTTCGGCTTTTTCCGCGAGCGTTTTCACCAGCGGTGCATCACGGCGGCAGTCGCCACACCAGATGCCCCACACATCGACGATGGTCCATTTTCCACGAAACACTTCTTCGGTGACAGACGATCCATCAACCAGCGTCGCCGAGAAAGCCGGCGCTGGCTTGCCAAGTAATTCGTAACTGTAGGGGCGGCGCTTCTCGTCCCGTACTACGCCATCCGGATTGAGCGGGATTGCCGACGTCAACGTGAGCCACTGATCTCGTGGGAGGCCTTCAACGAAAGCAGGCTCCTCCTTTTTTGGCTCTGCCGCTTCGGGAGCAGCAACAATTTCCGCAGCGGGCTGACAGCCCATCAACGCCAGCGCAGGCAATGCCGCGCCCCAGAACTTCTTCATGACGATCTCCCTGTTAGCGCAGCGCGCACAGGGTATTTCAGGTATCACGCAGAACCTGATGCAGAGCTGTCTCTACTTATGATCTTTGCCGCTTTGCTTAGTCCCTGAATGCATTTGGACAGGGGCTAAGCACTTCCCGCGCGTACCTCATGAGCAATTTGACCAACGCGTACTCGCCTTCCCGCTTGCGGTAACGCGGTGAAGTCTGTCACGCTGACCTCACGCAATGAAAGGCCAGATGCCATGCCGGCAACACAGCTCTCTTCGCGCCAGTTTCGCTCGCCGCAGATCTACACGGAACTGAGTGACCTGCTAAGCAACCTTCCCAAGGCAGCTGACGCCGCGCTTATTGGCGATGTGCTCGCGGAATGCGCGACGCCGGGCGAAACGCTGATTGTCGGCGTCACAGGATCAGTTGCTTCCGGCAAGTCGACTTTCTGCACCTCCATCGCGGACCACCTGCGCTCGACCATGCGTATCGAGACTGTCTCAACGGACGGCTTCCTGCTTCCCAATTCGGAACTGGCCGCGCGCGGCCTGCTTCTGCGCAAGGGCTATCCGGAAAGCTACGACGCCAACCTGCTCTCCGGCACCCTACAACGCGCGCGCTGGGGCGCTGTGCGTGCGCCCGGCTATTCTCACACCACATACGATCGCGCCGCCGATCTCGACCGCACGATCGATCGCCCGGACATCCTGCTGGTTGAGGGCCTCGGCCTCTCGCCGACGGGCAAGCAGCGTGATCCCTCGGCCTTCCTCGATCTGCTGATTTACATCGACGCCAAGGAGCAGGACCTTGAGACTTGGTTCGTGCGCCGCTTCATGAGCTTCTGGAGTGAAGCCGAAACAAACCCGAGTTCCTTCTACGCTCGCTTCCGGACCATGACCGAAACAGAAGCAGATGTGTTCGCTCGCCAAGTATGGGCCGGTATCAACCTTCCGAACCTGCGCGAGCACATCGTCCCGGCGCGACAACACGCAGATTTGTTGATCACAAAATCTGCCAATCACGACATGCGGCTCGCTATACCTGCCTTTCGCGGCAACGCCTGATTTACCGAGCGATTGCTCGGCCTGATGGCCCATTGTACCATTTCCCTAGGAAAAAAATGGAGATGGGCATGGGAATGCTGGCGAAATCGATCTGTGTTGCAGCTCTGGTAGCGGGCCTTGCAGCTCCCGCATTGGCGCAGACGGCTGCCGAAGCAACGCGCGGCGCGAATGGCAAGCCGAGCTTCGATGGCGTCTGGACCAATGGCTCATCGACACGACTCGAGCGTCCGCAGAACTTCAAGCAGCTCATCGTTCCGACAGCGGAAGCGGAAAGTCTACGCACCGCCGCGATCGAGCGCGCTGCTGCCGCCAACGCGCCGAGCGATCCGAACGCCGGTGCGCCGACCGACAGCAACAGCCAGGCCGGCTACAACTCGTTCTGGACTGACCCGGGCATCGGCCTCGCGAGCATTCGCGGAGAGTCCCGCTCGTCCTACATCGTCGAGCCCGCCGACGGAAAAATCCCGTTCATCAACCGCAACAAGAGCCTTGCTGAGCCGATCCGCGAAGGCGTGGAGTATCGCTCGGGCAAAGGCGCCTACGAAGGCCCGGAAGATTTGCCGCTGCGCGAGCGCTGCCTGATCGCGCAAAGCGATGGCGGTGGCCCGGTGATGTTGAATGGCCTCTACAATAACAATTACGAATTCCACCTGACGGACGATCACCTCGTCATTCTGGTCGAGATGGTTCACGACGCACGCATCATCCCGATCTACGCCTCGGCCGAGAAGGCTCGCGCCGCGCACAAGCCTAACGTCATCACGCCATGGCTTGGCGACAGCGTTGCGTGGTGGGATGGCGATACGCTTGTCTCCGAAACCCGTAACGTGAATCCGATCCAGACAGCACGCACACAAACGCCGCTCTCACCCAAGGGCGTTGTCACCGAGCGCTTCACACGCATCGCGGGCGACGAGCTGCTGTATCAGTTCAAGGTCGAAGATCCGGAGCACTACGCGACCACATGGACGGGCGAATACGCCTTCAAGCCGACGAACGGCGTTCTCTACGAATACGCCTGCCATGAGGGCAACTACTCGATGGCCGGCATTCTCGGCGGAGCGCGCCTGAACGAGGCCGCAGCGGCCACTGCAGCGGCGAAGGCAAAATCGCGCAAGAGGTCATGATTTCGACCTCCTGACGGCTCATCGGGCGTGACGGCAGCCTACAGCGAAGGGCATATTGATCGCTCGAGAGCTCGATGATCGCATCGGCTGATAGAGTATCTGGTTAGAAAATCAGGGGGTGGCGCGCGACGACCGCCAGTCGCTGAAACTTGCCAAATTCCGCGGCTGGTTGTGTTCTGCGGGTGTTTGGCCGGCATTGGAGCGAGCGCGTGCCCTTCAGGATACTCGTTGTCGAAGACGATCCCAGCGCGGCGGAGTTTGTCGTCAAAGGTCTGCGCCAGGATGGGTACACGGTCGAATCGGTGACTACAGGGCCCGACGCGCTTCACATGGCGACAAGCGAGCATTTTGACGCCATCATTCTGGATCGCAATCTGCCGGGACTGGACGGCCTGTCGGTCTTGCGCGCCCTTCGCGGCGCGCAGAAAAGTACGCCAATCATCATCCTGTCGGCCCTCGCCCACGCCGATGAGCGCGTCAACGGCCTCAAGGCTGGAGCGGATGACTATCTCGGAAAGCCCTTCTCATTCTCTGAATTGCAGATCCGGTTGGATAACCTGCTACGGCGGCACGGCGCGAAAGCTGCGGAGACAGTTCTGACATGCGGGGATCTTTCGATGGATCTGTTGACGCGGCGGGTCACCCGCGACGGCAAGGTGATCGATTTGCTTCAGCGCGAATTCCAGATCCTCGAACAGCTGCTACGTCACAAGGACCGGATCATTACACGCACTGCCTTGCTTGAGCAGGTCTGGGACTACAGGTTCGACCCTCACACCAGCCTGATCGACACGCACATGAGCCGACTTCGCAAGAAGCTCGAGGATGGCTTCAACAAGCCGCTGCTGCACACGGTAAGAGGCGTAGGTTACAGGCTATCGGAGGCATCCTGATGTCGCCTCCCCGCACAGGCTGGCACGGGCGCTGGGGCGCCTTCATCGCAGCCGGTGTGTGCGTCATCGTGCTGGGAGCCTGCGCGCTCGCGCTTTGGATCGTTGACACCGAAGGCCGAAAACGAATCTCGGAACAGGAACGCGATGCGGTGGCGATTGAACTCGATCTGTTCGAGCAGATCCTGGCCGACGAAGGCATGGACAGTCTGGTCCGCTCCGTCGACAGGGTTGCTGATCTTGAGGGGTCTCACTCCATATATGCCCTGCGTGACCGGGATGGGCGGATACTGTCAGGCGCTCTCACCGCATGGCCGCCGGAGCTAAAATCAGGAGAAGACTGGACGCCCATATCGGCTGAAGGCTTCACTATGGATGTCTCTGCACGCCAGCTCGGCGACGGCGTTGAACTCATGATCGGGCGAGATCGCAACGCGCTGGAGCAATTCCGATCCCGCGTGATCGAGTCTGTATGGCTGGCGATCGCTCTGGTGGCGAGCGCATGTTTGTTGGCGGGCTTGGCGCTGGCGTCCTACATCCTCGTGCGGGTGCGATCCCTGTCCGATGCTGCTGCACGAGTTTCGGCAGGCGATTTCTCTGCACGTGCGCCAAATGCCGGCGATCGAGGGCCCTTTGGCCAGATCGCTCATGCCCAGAACCTCATGCTGGATCGGATTGAGGACCTTGTGACCGGACTGCGTTCCGTGACGGACAGTCTGGCGCACGATCTGCGGACGCCGCTGGGCCAACTGCGGCGCAGGATCGATGATGGGCTCGTGGCCGAGACACCGAGTGACAAGCAGACTGCGCTCGAAGATGCCTCCCGGATTGCCGACAGAACCATATCAACTTTCACCGCCCTGATCGATATCGCTCGCGCTGATGGCGGCCTGTCGCGCGAAGCCATGACTTCGGTCGACCTGAATGCGATGCTGCTGGATGTGCAGAGCCTTTTCGAGCCAATGGCGGAGGACAACGGGCAGACACTATCGATCGTGGATATCCACCCGGTGACGATAAAGGGCCACAAACCTCTCCTGATGCAGGCTGTATCCAATCTCGTGCACAACGCGATCAAGTATGCGCCGAAGGACGGACGCGTTGAGATATCGCTGCATGACGCAGCTGACGGCGTCGAGATCGTCGTCGCGGACAATGGGCCGGGCATACCTGCGGGCCAGCGTGGAGAAGCGCTCCAGCGCTTTCATCGCGTCTCACCCAGCACCGACAGCGAGGGGCACGGCCTGGGCCTGGCGATCGTCGAGGCGTGTGCGCGCCTCCATGGGGGACGAGTGATCCTGGATGACAACGCACCCGGGCTTAAAGCCAGGCTGGTCCTCGCGCGAAACGCCTGACGCAGAGGCGAGTCAAACTGACAGGAATGTAGGGCAACCGGCAGGATAGCGTCAGAAACAATGCGCAGAGTGATCCCATCGCAGCAACGAACCGCTGCCAGCAAACAGAGGAAGAGCCGAGATGAATATCCGCCATGTCCTGTTCGGCGTCGCCGCCATCACTTTGACGGTTGCCCCCGCCCTAGCAGCGCCCCCCGCGGCGACAGCCACCACCGCCCCTCCGGCTGCGGCCGCGTCGGCCAAGCCGGTCGCTACCAAAGCCAACCGTCATGAGGCGCTTTACCGGAGCGCGCAGCAAAAGCTGAAATCAATGAACCTCTACTCCGGACCGGTCGACGGCCAGCGCAGCGCGACCTTCATCACGTCGGTCGAAAATTTCCAGCGTGACCACAAGCTCAAGGTCACAGGTCGGATGAACGCCGAGACCTCGAAAGCTCTTGGAATCTAAGGTGCCGGAGACTTAGAGAGCCGACCATTTTATCCGCCCCTCTCCGCCCCCGAGAGTGAGGCTCCAGCCGCCGGGAAAGACCGGCCAACGGACTGCCAGACACCACCGTCCCACCGGGTGTCTGGCGGTTCCCTTTTTTTGGCAAGTCACTCTTCCCTTCAAATCTGTAAGTCTCGCGTCATGGCTACGGCGTTCTGCAGCGCGACACATGCGACCTGATCTGGCCCGATCCAGCCGATCCGTTGGGGAAGTTGCATGAGCATCCGCCTACCCGTCAAAGCCGGAAGTTGCGTGGAAGCCGCATCGGCCGCACTCCCCGCGAAGAGCCAATTGCCTCTAATCCCGCAAGCTGTTGAACTTGGCCGGAGGAAGGGCGCGATGGTTCAGTCGATTTCGCAACATATTGGCGACTTCATCAGCAGTTTCCGAGCACGCTTGCAGATTCCCGGCTGGGCGCCGCCGCTTGTCGCCGCCCTCCTGTTCGCGATCGCGGTGTGGACGATCCACAACGAGCTGGGCGACAGCACTTATCGGTCACTGTCACATAGCCTGAGCTTGATCGGACTGGGTGAAATTTCGATGGCCGCAGGACTGGTCATCCTGTCCTACGCCTGCCTTGTCGGTGGAGAGCGGCTGGCCACCTCTCTTGCTGGCAAGGATCTCAGTATTGGAAAAGTCTGGCGCCCCTCCTTCGTTGCCTATGCACTCGGCAACTCGCTGGGGTTCTCGTTTGCGACCGCCCCAATGGCGCGCGGACGGCTCTATCGCGGACTGCTGACGACCGGAGAGGTCGCAACCGTGTCGGCGCTGACAGGCCTTGCTGTCATGGTGGGCGCGGCGACTGCCGCCGGTCTCGGTCTGCTTTCAGGATCAGTGGACATTTCCAAGCACGGCTTTGGTCCTCTATGGCTCTGGCTGTTAACTGGCGGACTGTTGCTGATACCGCTGGCAGTCTTTTTGGTTATAGCCGGCGGCCCACCGCGCTCTGTCACCATCGCAGGCGCCAAGGTCAGCACGCCCGATCTGCCGCGCGCCTTGCTGCAAACCCTGTTTGCGATCGGCGATTGGGCTGCAGCGGCGGGCGTCCTCTACGTTCTCCTGCCCGATCATGGGGGATGGAGCTATCCCGCTTTCCTGGCGGTCTTTATTGCCTCCGGTTTGTTGGGGGCTGTCTCCGGCTCTCCGGGCGGGCTTGGCGTCTTTGAGGCCGCAATCCTTGCCCTGTCGCCGGTGTCGCAACACGCACCGGGCGCAGCCGCAGCGCTGGTGGTTTACCGTCTTCTCTATACCCTCGCGCCACTTGGCATCGCCGCGACACTGTTGGGCCAGGATATCGTGATGCCGAAAGGCTCTGCGTCCCACCGAGCCGCTGGCCGGATCGGCTCAGCGGCAATCGAAATTGCACCTCAAATCTTTGCGGTACTGGCCTTCGGTAGCGGCATCGTATTGCTGCTCTCAAGCGCGACGCCTGCCCTCCACCATCGGCTACAAGCCCTTTCAACCTTTGCGCCACTTGCCCTGGTTGAAGCTTCGCACTTCCTTGCAAGCCTGACGGCCATCCTGTTGATGGTGGTCGCAGCGGCCCTCTGGCGCAGGCTTCAAGGCGCATATTTTGGAGCGCTGGCGCTTCTGGCTGCCGGGGCTGTGTTCGCAATTTTCAAAGGCTTCGATTTCGAGGAAGCCATCATTCTCGCGCTGGTTGCGGCTGCGCTGTGGCCGTGCCGTCGCGCCTTCACCCGCAAATCGCGTGTTCTCGCCCAACCACTTAGCGCTGGTTGGCTCATCGCTATTGTTGGCGCGGTTGGAGCAGCTGGATGGCTGGGGCTCGTTGCATTCAACCGCGTCGGCTATTCCGACGACTTGTGGTGGACGTTCCTGGAAAACGCGCAGGCGTCGCGCTTTCTGCGCGCAGCGGCGGGCGTTGCAATCATCACGTTGCTTGTTTCTGCCTGGTCCCTCCTCGCTCCTCCGGGATCGCGTTGGCGCGGCCATCCTTCCCCGGAAGATGTGGAACGTGCTCGGCGGATAATCGCTCGCCCCGGCTTCGGCCACTCAGACGCCCACCTGGCCCTGCTCGCAGACAAGGATCTCATTTTCTCTCCCTCCGGAAACAGCTTCCTGATGTTCCGCCGTCGTGGCGGTCGCTGGATCATGATGGGAGAGCCCTATGGCGAACCATCAGAGCGTCGCGACCTGCTGTGGCGCTTCATGGAAATCGCGGATGAGAACGGCGCCAGACCGGCCTTCTACTCGATCACGGAAGACATGCTGCCCGACCTTGTCGATCTCGGGCTGACGGTCCGCAAGATTGGCGAGACCGCCATTGTTTCGCTTCAAGAGTTTTCGCTCGAAGGCAAGAAGCGCGCGAGCCTTCGCCAGGGGCGCAACCGGATCGAGCGCGAAGGCGTAACGTTCGAACTCCTGCCGCCGGGGGCGGCCGCACCTCTTGGTCAGCAACTCCGCGCGATATCCGATGAGTGGCTATCGCAGCACGAAGGCGCCGAGAAGCAATTCTCGCTCGGGCGCTTTGACATTGCCTATCTTGACGCCACTCCGCTAGCGTTGATCCGGCATGAGGGTGCAATCGTTGCTTTTGCCAACGTGTGGGTGACATCAGATAAACGGGAGCTCTCAATCGACCTGATGCGCTACGGCGCTGCCGCTCCGCGCAACGTGATGGACTTTCTGTTCATCAACCTGATCGAGTGGGGCAAAGCCAACGGCTATCGCAGCTTCGATCTGGGCATGGCGCCGCTGGCTGGACTCGACACGCATAGGTTGGCCCCTGCTTTCTCCCGGGTCGGCGCGGTGGTGTATGAAGAGGGCGAGGCGCTATACGGCTTCAGAGGGCTCCGGGCCTACAAGGATAAGTTCGAACCTGATTGGCGCCCGCTCTATATCGCCGTCCTCCCCGGAACGTCGGTGGCCGGCGCAATGCTGGACGTAGCCCTGCTGACCAGCGGCGGGGTCAGAGGGCTGCTCACCTGACCCGTCAACCTTGCAGATTTGCAAGGTGGGTGTCAGCGCACGGTCGATTACGCTCGTTAGTCTGTCCCAATCTGGAGGACAGCACCATGAAGCCCACCCTTGCATCCGTCCTCGCCGCTCTGACCCTGGCGTCGGTCGCAACCTCTTCCGCAATTGCCGAAGCGCCGACGGGCAGAGCCATACCGGTCGCGGCAACTTATGGTTCCCCCCAGAGTGGTCGCGTGGCGCTGTTTCTGTCGGGCGATGGCGGCTGGAACCTTGGCGTCGTGTCGATGGCAAAGGCCGTCGCCCAGCAGGGCTATCTGGTCGCTGGCATCGACTTCCCGAAATACCTGAAAGACCGCGATGGCGGGAGCAAAGCATGCATAGCGATCGCCGACGACCTCGCGGCCACGGCCTCAAGCCTCGCGCAGGGACACAATCTCAAATCAAGCGTGCCGCTGCTGATCGGCTACTCATCCGGCGCAACAGCGGTCTATGGCGCACTCGTTCAATCGCATCCAGGTGACTTCTCCGGCGGGCTCAGCCTCGGCTTCGCACCAGATCTCAAGACGCAACGACCGCTCTGCCCGGGTGAAGGGCTACACGCCAAAACCGACCCGAAGCTAGGTTACATCTATGAACCCGTCCCCGCTATGCAGATACCCTGGAAGGCTCTGCAAGGTGAGATCGACCAGGATGTTTCAGCGTCGGCCACGCATGACTTCGTCTCGCGTATAGGCAACGCGGAGATCATCATGCTTCCAAAGGTCGGCCACGGCTTCTCGGTCGAGAAAAACTGGATGCCGCAGTTCACGACCGCATTGCGTAGTCTCGAACACTCCACCCCCACGCACTGAGGCTTTCATCATGCGAGCCCTCAAGTCTTCATGCTTCGTGATCGCAACACTGATCGCGTCAGCCTTCACCGCCCCGCAGTCACTTGCTGAACCGCCGACAGCTACTGTCGCCATATCACAAACTGGCCACCACACCGCGTTTGACGCGCTGCCCCTGCATGCGCCGGACGTCGGCCCCACGACTGCGGCAACAGTCGGAATTTTTATGACCGGCGATGGTGGATGGGCGCCGTTCGATACAAGAGTGTCCGAAGCCATGTCGCGTGCTGGCGTTCCGACCGTCGGGTTCGATACCGGCGAATATTTTTCCACCATGCGAACGCCGGAAGAGGCCGCCGAAGCACTCGGTGAGGCGATGTCTGCGGTGATGGAGAAATATCACGCCCAGCACGTCATCCTTGTCGGCTACTCCTTCGGAGCCGACGTAGCCCCTTTCCTCGTCAACCGACTGCCGGAACACTTGCGGCGCAGCATTGATCGGGTCGCGCTGATGTCGCCAAGCGACACCGCTCCTTTTCAGGTCACATTGCTGGAACGTGCGGGCCTGGAAACGCCGGGCGCGCGCCCTGTAATTCCCGAACTCACGGAGATGACCGCGCAGGGCCATCGCACCGTGTGCCTCTATGGCGAGAACGACCATGATGCGATCTGCACGAAGGTGAGCCTTCCTGTTATGCACCCGGTACAGATGCCGGGCGGTCACGGTCTGCACGATGATCACCAATCCGTCGCCAATGCCATTCTCGCTGCGTGGCCGTTGGGAACGTAAGAGCCAGCTCTGAGTCGCGCGCTTCTCATTTCCGGGTGGTTGGCGCTCACACCGTCCTGGGGGCGTTGTTCATTTGCTTGCTTGTGCAGTCCTGGCGCACGTCAACAAGCCCGTTGTTAGCCGATCTACCCGACACCGCAGATTGCAAAACACCGACATCGATGTGAGGTTGAAGTCAGCAAGGCCGCAATTGGCATCGCCAAGATCCTGACGTCGATGTTTCCGCCATGGGAGCAAATCGGATGAGCATCCTGCGCTTCGTACCCGTGATGATTTTGCCGGCATTGGCCTATGGACTGGTCGCACTTATTTTCGGTGGGGCAGATCCGACGTGGACACAACGGGAAGCCTTCTCCGTCACCATGGCGAGCGGCGAAGTTTGGCGGATGACGTTGGATACCATTTTCCTCACGTTCGCCCTGCTCTGTTTCTTTGCTGAACTGCTACGAACCGCCCTGCCGACGCGCGCCTCGCTCTGGACAAATCTCCTGCTGGCCTGCGCGATCGTGCCGTGCCTGCTTCTCTTCATTCTGGTGAAGGGATTTGCGACCGATCTCTTCTTTCTGATCTGCCTGATGATGCTGCTCGATTTCCTGCTCGACTCGGCGATCCTCGTATTCACGTCCCGCCGAACGGTCGAAATTGACCGCGGATAGAGATGGCTCCGGCTTCTCCAAAATCGTTCCCGCAAAGGAATGCCTTCCCATGTCAAACTCCGGGCTGGGAGCGGATCTACGACTGAAATTGATGCATTTTGCGCACGCCACCCGCCCAAGCGGCGGACTCCGTCAGAGAGCTTCGCTCAGGTCAGCTGACATTTTATCGAGATTCATAGCGGGAAACTGCATCGTTTCATGACATGTCGTCGGCAGCATTTGCCGCAGGTTTCCGCCGCGTTCGCCATTCGCACACAAGTGCTCCAGCAAGTATAAGGAGCCTGATTGAAGTCAGTAAACTACGCTCGCGACAGTGAGGGCGATCTGGCCATGACATATCTGGAGCAGGCCGCAGCTCGCCTTGAGGCCGCGATCTTTCAGCCCGAACATCTTGCAGATGCGCTGCACAGGGCTGGCGAGGATCTCGGCTTCGATCACTTCTGCCTTGTCCATGCGAATATTCACGAGCTGCAGGTTGTAGCCGCCGAGCATTCGATGGCGGCTTTCAACGCCTATGATGCCGGCGGATGGATTGAAACGGACTACCGGGCGGCGACCGTCAACCTCGAGCCTACCGGCAAGCTCTACCTTGATCATCTGGCTGTACCGGAAGAGCGGCGCATGAGAGAGGGGATCTATCACGATCTCTATGTCCCTCAGCGAATGGCATTCTTCGCTGGATGGCGATCGACCGTCGCGGACCAGTCCTGGATATTTTCGCTGGCGCGATCGGAAGTCAGGGGGCCCGTGCCGCCCGATGAGGAACGTCTATTGGCGGATCTAATGCCGATCGCCAATCGCACGCTCAGCCTGGCCCATCAGGTACGGAACGTCCGCGCCCAGAGCATCAACGATTTTGCTGCGAGCTTGGATATCCCGCTCATCATGCTTGGCAGCGAGGGGCGTCCCGTCGCAATTACACCTGCCGCCGAGCGCATGTTCGGCGATACCTTTGGGCTGCGTGCGGGCAAGTTGTGGGCATCAGACGCCGAGAGCGACAAGGCTCTGGGCCAGCTCAGTCAGGCTGCGCAAGGCAGAACCATGCCGGCTTTCATCCAGAATATCGCAGTCAAACGCGCGGGCGGACGCAGACCACTTCTCTTGCGCCCTGTGCCCATTCGTGGCCTGGGGCTCGATTTCCTTCCCGGCGCGCGATTGCTGATCACCGTGACAGATCCAGATCTCGCGCCGCACATACGCGAGACCGACTTGCAGCTGCTCTTCAACCTCTCGCCAGCTCAAGCCAACGTTGCAGTGTTGCTGGCTGACGGTCGCAGCGTCGAGGAGATCGCGACTGTGCGGGCCGTCTCGATCGAGACAGTTCGCACGCAGATCAAACATCTTTTCCAAAAGATGGACGTAACCCGCGTCGGAGAACTCGTATCATTGCTTGCAAGGATCATCGCGCGAGGTAAAGGCCCTGACGCACACTGACGTCTATAACTTCGTCGCTAAGTAGATTCGATATCGGCTCGCGCGCCCGGATGCCGGACACGGTCGACATTGCAATGCTGCGGCAATCGCATTGCCCCGGCCTCTAAGGCGTCCACCAGAAGCGCGCCTCGCTTGTGCGATCAACGCAAATGGTCGACCAGAAAATCGACGAATGCACGTACCCGCGCTGGCGTGCTGGCGCCGCCAACGAATACGGCGTGGATCTGCTCGACATCGCCGGGATTGAACGCCTCAAGGATCGGAACCAGGCGGCCACTGGCGATCTCTGAGGCCACGCTGAATGAACCAACGCGCGCGACACCTACGCCGAGCGCCGCCAGCTGACCAAGTGTCTCACCATTGTTCGCCTCGATCCGCCCCCCGATCGATAGTGTGAAATCCTGCCCGTTCTGCCGAAATGGCCAGACAGGTTCGGCCCGGCGAAAATTGAAGTTGAGGCAGCAATGGCTTCGGAGGTCTTCGGGTATGCTCGGCGTTCCGTGCTGCGCCAGATAGCTGGGTGACGCTACAATGACGCGGCCGGTCTCCCCCAACTTGCGGGCAGTGAGGCTGCTGTCGGCAAGCGGACCAAAGCGGATGGCAACATCCGCCTGCCCTGCGGCAACATCCACCAACGCATCAGTCAGCGCCAGATCAACCAGGATATGAGGATAAAGTGCGGTGAACTCGCCAAGCAGCGGAACAACGCAGAGCCGCCCGTGAGAGAGCGCGGCGCTGACGCGCAACCGTCCGCGTGGCGCGCCCTGGTCCGCGATCTGCTGCTCGGCATCATCGAGATCCGCCAGGATGCGCCGCGCCGCCAGAAGATAGGCCTGCCCCTCCGCCGTAAGCGACAGCGCGCGGGTTGAACGCAGCAGCAGACGAACCCCCAGCCGCTCCTCGATCCGGTCGATCGAACGGCTGACGGCAGATGCGCTCAGTTCCAGAAGCCGACCAGCGGCGGAAAAACTGCCCTGCTCGACCACGGCGACGAACAGGGCCAGTTCGCGGGCGCGATCTGCCCCGGCTGCTATCTTTGCGTCCATTGCAAAAATCCTTCGCGTCAGCAGGCGGTACCGCAGGGGCGACCCAGCGTCCAGTTATGCGCCAGAAGATCAACTCGTGGGTGAATGATGGAATACCGCCAACTCGGATCATCTGGCCTGCGCGTACCGGCGCTGAGCTTCGGAACGGGCACGTTCGGCGGTCAGGGGCCGCTATTCAGCGCCTGGGGCCAAAGCGACACCGCCGAGGCGCGCCGCCTTATCGACATCTGCCTCGACGCCGGCCTTGCGCTGTTCGACACCGCTGACGTCTATTCCAACGGCGCGTCAGAGACGATCCTTGGCGAGGCCATCCAAGGTCGGCGCGACGCGGCGCTGATTTCCACCAAGACCGGCCTGCCGATGGGTGATGGCCCGCAGGACTGGGGCGTTTCGCGCGCCCGTCTGATCCGCGCCGTTGAGGATGCGCTGAAAAGGCTGGGCACTGATTACATCGATCTTCTTCAGCTGCACGCATTCGACGCCTCGACGCCAGCCGAAGAATTGATGGGCACACTCGATCGGCTGATCACGGCAGGCAAGGTCCGCTACGCTGGGGTCTCGAACTACCCCGGTTGGCAAGTGATGAAGGCGCAAGCCATCGCCGACCGCCATGGCTGGCCGCGCCTTGTTGCACACCAAGTCTACTACTCGCTGATCGGTCGCGCCTACGAGGCCGACCTGATGCCACTTGGCGCCGATCAGGGCATAGGCGCCTTGGTCTGGAGCCCGCTCGGCTGGGGCCGGTTGACCGGCAAGATCGGCCGCGGCCGCCCGATCCCCGCCGGCAGCCGCCTGCACGATACGGAGCAGTTCGCCCCGCCGGTGGAGACCGAATATCTCTACCGCGTCATCGATGCGCTCGAGCAAGTTTCGGCAGAAACCGGCAAGACGGCGCCGCAGATCGCCATCAACTGGCTGCTGCAACGGCCTACCGTCTCATCCGTGATCATCGGCGCACGCAATGAGGAGCAGCTTCGCCAGAATCTTGGCGCGGTCGGATGGTCGCTCACGCCGGGGCAGATCGCAACACTCGATGCGGCCAGCGACCTGTTGCCGCCCTACCCGCACACACCTTACCGCCAGCAGGCCGGATTCACGCGCCTGAACCCACCGCTGGCCTGAACCATCCAGGGACGACCACCATGAAACTCAATCTTGGCCTGCTGGCTCTCGCCGTAGGCGCCTTCGGTATCGGCGTCACCGAGTTCGCACCGATGGGCCTGCTGCCCGTGATCGCGACCGACCTTGGCGTCTCGATCCCCACGGCTGGGCTTTTGATCAGCGCCTATGCACTGGGCGTCATGCTGGGCGCGCCATTGATGACGCTGACAACCGGGCGCGTACCGCGCCGCACGCTGCTTATCGGTCTCGCCGGCATCTTCACCGTCGGCAATCTGCTCGCGGCCGTTTCAGATGGCTATGGCATGCTACTGGCGGCGCGCGTGCTTACCTCTCTTAACCATGGCGCCTTCTTCGGCGTCGGCTCGATCGTGGCCGCCAGCCTCGTGCCGCCGCAACGGCAGGCCGGCGCTGTCGCCTCGATGTTCATGGGCCTGACGATCGCCAACGTGGTTGGCGTGCCGCTCGCCACATGGGCGGGCGATCATCTCGGCTGGCGCGCCTCGTTCTGGGGTATAGCGGGGCTGGGCCTTGCAATGGTGGCCGCGCTGCGACTGACCTTGCCGAACGTGCCAGCGCCAACAGGCGGCAATGTTCTCGCCGAACTGCGCGTGCTCGGGCGTGGTCGCGTCCTCGGTGCGCTGGCTCTGACGGTGATCGGATCGAGCGCGATGTTCACCGTGTTCACTTACATCGCGCCGATCCTGCGGGACGCGACGCACGCATCGCTCCCCTTCATCACCGCGATGCTTGTCACCTATGGCGTTGGCCTGACCGCCGGCAACTGGCTGGGCGGCAAGTTCGCGGACCGCTCGGTCAATCGCACGCTGATCGTCACGCTGGCGTCCCTTTCGGTAATCCTGATCGCCTTCTCGGCGCTGATGACGAATGCCGCGGCGAGCGCGGTTCTGATCTTCTTCTGGGGCGTGGCGAGCTTTGCCCTCGTACCGCCGCTGCAGGTGCGCGTGCTAACCGCAGCAGCCGAGGCGCCGAACCTCGCCTCCGCGATGAACATCGGCGCGTTCAATCTCGGCAACGCCTTCGGCGCAGCACTGGGCGGCGGCGTGATCTCCGCAGGTCTCGGTTATCCAGCCGTGGCGCTGGCAGGCGCCGCAACGTCCGCAGTGGGCTTAGTCGCAGTTCTGCTTGCAGCGCGCCAAACGAACAAGCCGGTTACAGCCGCATAGGCGTCGCGCAGACTGAGCGCGAAGCGGAAGTACAGCCACACTGCGTGCTGAATCACCGTTGCCGGGAAGCGGTGGCGTTTGTACGAGATTCGCGCCATTGGGGTGTCTCCAACGGTCGATAATCTCAGCCTAGCGAGAGACTGGGTAGCGTAGGTCTGACACCCCCCTCTCCCAACATCCATGACCTC
Source organism: Hyphomonadaceae bacterium (assembly GCA_036733305.1). Classification (GTDB taxonomy): domain Bacteria; phylum Pseudomonadota; class Alphaproteobacteria; order Caulobacterales; family Hyphomonadaceae; genus UBA7672. The sequence goes on along the minus strand of DAINAT010000007.1, from coordinate 17,692 downwards.
AATGAAGAGAATGGAACTGCCGACCCCTGCCTCTTGCATCTCTGGTGGGATGCAGCGCGAACTAGGTCGGGGGCGGGGACGAAAGCTCACGGAGGGATCGCTCAGCCCTTCCGTCAACGGAAACGCCACGGCCGATCCTGCAGTAGCGTCCGAACGAATCCCAGTCGATGCAGACAGGGCGTGCACTAGCCAGCTGGCACGGTGTGCGGGGCGCGCGAGCGTGTTGCCCCTACCGCTCGGCATGGTCGTAGCAGGCGGCTCTGATCCGCTAGCGTCGGCGAGTCGACCCCGGCCCGATTAGTCCGGCCGGCTCAGTACCGCGCAAGCTCACCCGACGACACCGCACTGGGCGGTGCACTTGCGCTCCGCAAAGGACTGTGTCTGTTTTCCAGCCCGCCCGTGCTTGAATCTGCACGCAAGGGGGTGAGGCACCGGCATGTTTGAGGCTGGAATACCTTTGTCTTGGGTAGAGCGCCAAACGCTCGGCGCGGTATCCGAAGGAATCTCGCGCGACACTTTGTACGCGAACTGCCTGATCGACCGGCGCCACGGGGATGATCGCGACTGCGTCACCCCGGCTCAGCTGACCCTGCTCTACATGAATATCTGCACATCGATTGACGACGAAGCGCATGGCCTCGGACAAAGCCCGATCAGACTAGGGCACGGCGAACTCGCGATGCGCGCCATCCTCGGCTGTCCGACTCTGGATCGCGCGATTTCGGCGATGACGCGACTCTATAACCTCACCTCGTCACCGGTTCGCCTGGCACTTAGCCTGGAGGAGAAAGACGCGGTACTTGTTGTTCATTGCGAGAGCGGCCGGCACGAGAAGTCACCGCGCTTTCTTGAGGATTGCTATGTAAGCTTCAGTTTTATGCTGCTGAGCCACTTTCTCGGGTACGCACTTCCTCTCCGCGCCGTTGAGACGCGTGATCCCCAGCATGTAAATCTCAAGGGGCGCCATTGGGCGACCCGTTCGCCCGTCCGTCTGGGAGCGGTATCGGCTCTCAGAATGCCGATCTCGGCGCTGAGCATGCCGCGCGGGAGCAACGCTGCTGACCGGGACTATCGCCACCTGATGCGATCTTGGGTTGCGTTCGTTGAACAGGACATGATCCCCGCTGCGTTCGGCGAGACCGGCGGTGTCGACTTGAGGGTCAAAGATATGGCGCGCGAGGCCGGCGTCAGCCCGTCAACGCTGCGGCGGCGGATGCAACGCGACCATGGTGGCTTTCGCGCAGCGCGCCAGCAGGCGATTGTGCAATCCGGCCTCGCGATGCTGAGAAACGATCGTGACAGCGTAGACGCCGTTGCTGTGCAGCTGGGCTACTCAGACGCACGCAGCTTTCGCCGCTTCATAAAGAAGGCCACCGGACGGACACCGGAGGAGATACGTTCCGGAGCCGAACTTGCAGCCTGGAGTGTTCCGAACCAGCTCGTGCACCAGAGAATTGATCTGCTTGCCGAGCGGATGTCCGCGTAACCGGCCTTTCTGCAAAGTAGCCGGTCGCTCAAAGCAGCATTTTTGAACGCGACGGTCCCCATCTCGCCGGGTCAGCTGAACACTGCTGTCCTTTTGCACAAGGCGGTTTCGCAGAATTTTTCCGACCTGAGAGGTCCACAGGACCCGACGGGAGGATTAAATGCGTACCTACCTTTTGATGGCTGGGGTGTCCGGCCTTTCAATCGTCTTTGCGCCGCACGCGTTTGGACAAGCCGAGCCCAAGCCGGTGATTGCCGTCTCGACCGAGCAGCCGGCGAATTCGGCTAGCTCGGACCGGAGCGACGTAGTCGTAGTGACGGCATCGCGCAGAGAAGAGACGGTAAAGGACGTCCCAACCGCGGTGTCAGCCTTTACCGGCGACGCACTTGCAGAAGCGCAGATTTCCTCGCTTGGAGACCTCGCTCAGCTGACGCCAAACCTTCAGATTTCGACATACTCGACCAATGCGAACGTCGCCATTCGCGGCATCGGCAACTCGCAGGTTGGCGCTGGCGCGGACGCAGGCGTCGCTGTGCATGCCGATGGCGTCTACCTCGGTCAGGCTAGCCTGGCAGTGAGCTCCTTTCTGGATGTGAACCGCGTCGAAGTTCTGAGAGGTCCCCAGGGAACACTGTTTGGGCGGAACGCGACAGGCGGCGCGATCAACATCATCCCAAACAGGCCTTCGGATACTTACGATCATGGCCTCAACGTTTCGACCGGCTTCGATCCATATTTCCTGCGCAGCTCCGCGTACATCACCGGTCCGCTCGACTTGGAAGGCCAGCTTCTTGGCCGACTTTCCGTCCAGCAGAATTACAATGAAGGGTACACTCGCAACATCAATCCAGGTGTGAATGGGCCTGGCCGTCCCAGCAGTTCGGCGCCCAGACGACTGGACGAAGTCAACGCAGCAGCCGTCCGCGGACAACTCGAATGGCGTCCAAGCTCGGATTTCCGGACACGCCTTCTCGTCGAGCATCTCAGCCAGGGCGACAACGGACCTGCGAGCTTCGTGACAGGCACACCGGATCCCAGCATCCCCTTGCCGGTCCAGATTCAAGGGCAGCCCTTCGGAGACCCCGAGAAACGGGAGGCCTATGCCAATCAGGGAAGCCGCGATCTCAAGTCCACAACTGCAAACCTGGTCAGTGACGTCTCACTTGGTGAAGGCAATCTCACCGTTACGCTGTCTTACAATACAAGCGACAATTTCACGAACCAGGACGGCGACGGAACAGCGGTTCAGTTCACAAACACTGGTTACCGTAACAAGGCGCGGCAGTACTATGGCGAACTTCTCTACGCATCAGACCCCGCGGAGCCATTCACTTACATTCTCGGAGCAAACGTTTTCGACGAGGACCTGAGGCAGACTGTTTCGGTTCCGATCGATGGGTTTCCCGCTCCCGTGAATCTCGGGGGTGAGGTGACGACGAAATCGTACGCAGCGTTTGCGCGCGGTCAGTACGAGTTCGACTGGGGGCTCAAGGCGTTTGCCGGCGCCCGGTACTCGTACGACAAGAAGGCGCTGGACGAATACAATAACTACGTTGGCGTCAATGCGGACGAGAAGTCTTGGAACCGCCTGACCTACGAAGTTGGCATCTCGCAAGACTTCAGCGAAGCCCTCACCGGCTATGCCAAGTACTCAACTGGCTACAAGGGCGGCGGCTTCGCGGCCGGCTCGCTCTCACCTCCGGTCAATCCGGAAACCAACACCAATATGGAGATCGGCCTAAAAGGCTCTTACCTGGATGACCGTTTGACTGCCAACCTCGCTGCTTTCCGGATGAATTACGATGACCTGCAGGTCAGCCAGGTGATCGGCGCCGCCTCAACTCTCTCCAATGCAGCCAAAGCTACGGTGAACGGCTTTGAGGCCGAGATCGTTGTTCAGCCTACTGATCAGCTCCGCCTCAATCTTTCTGGCGCCTGGCTGGACGCAAAATTCGACGAGTTCGTTACCGCAGACTCTTCCCGACCCTCGTTGGGCGTGCTCGATCTCGCTGGAAACCGCCTTCCTCAGGCGCCGGAGTTCAGCGCCAGCTCGGGCATCTACTACGAGATTCCATTCCCGCAGGCCGCACTTACAATTGGCGCCCGCTATGACTGGAAGTCGACGCTCTACTTCAGCGAGTTCAACACGCCGATCTCCGCGCAGGACGACGTAGGCAAGCTCGACCTGAATGCAATCTACGCGACTGACGATGGCCGTTGGACGTTCAGCGTGTTTGCTCTCAACGTTACGAACGAGCAGGTAAAATCGAACGTTCTGATCGTGTCTGCTTTGCTCGGTTCTGTTGCGGTGACCCAGTACCAGCCGGCGCGACAGATCGGCGTTTCGTTGAGTCACCATTTCTGAAACCCAGCCGCCAACCATCTCCAACCCCGCGGTTAGAACGTCCGGAGCGACAGCATGACCACACCATTCACCGCCAATCGCCGCGAACTATTGCGAGCGGGAACGGCAACGCTCTCGCTGGTTACAACGGGTGGTGTGCTGACAGCGTGCAGCATTCCACCCGCACCCGAAACACTCCCGCTCCCAGATCGAGGTCCCATCGTGACGAAACTTTCGGAAGATCCCCGCATTGATCCGCGCATCAAGGCGAGTTTTGGCACGTGGAGCCAATCCCCAGCGCCGGACGTCTCGAGCCGTGAAGAGTTGCTCGCGCAACTCAATAGTCCGGAGGGCCGCGCTGCACTTGCGATTGAACAGAACCTCTACAAGGCCAGCGGAACCGAAGCTGTCGCACCGTCCACGGGCCTGACAATCCGCACAGAGACCTTTATCTCCTCCCCGGACGGCAACAGCGTCAACATCCTCTTCATACGGCCGCAAGGCGATGAGGTTCTGCCTTGCGTTTACTACACCCACGGCGGTGGCATGGCTTATCTTTCGGCGTTCGACGACAACTATCAGGCTTGGGGCAGGATCATCGCGGCAAAAGGCGTAGCGGTAGCGATGGTCGATTTCAGAAACTCGTTGCTGCCATCGTCAGCTCCGGAGGTTCTGCCATACCCTGCAGGACTGAATGATTGCGTGTCCGGGCTCAGGTGGGTCCATCAGAATGCGGAGGTGCTGCGCATTGATCCCTCCAGGATCATCATCAGCGGCGACAGCGGCGGTGGCAATCTCGCGCTTGCAACCTCAATGAAACTAAGGCGCGACGGCGATATCAGCCTCATCAAGGGCATCTACGCGCTGTGCCCCTTCATTGCCGGCCAGTGGCCATTGCCCGAAAATCCTTCAACCTATGAAAACGGCGGCATTTTCATCGACGTATCCAACAATCGGATGGCGTACGCATATGGTATCGACGCCTTTCAGTCACGCGATCCGCTCGCCTGGCCATCCTTCGCCAGCGAAACGGATGTGCGCGGCCTGCCGCTGGTCGTTATCAGCGTAAACGAGTGCGACCCGCTACGCGACGAAGGTGTGAACTTCTACCGCCTGCTTCTGCGAAGCGGCGTGCATGCGCGGTGCCGGCAGATCATGGGGACGGTTCACGCTACAGAGGTACTTCCAGGCTGGGCGCCGGACATCAGCCATACGACAGCGAACGACATCGCCTATCTGGTGAAGGAAGGACGCTGACAGCAGTTCCGCATGAACCGAACTACAGCCAGCCCATTCGGGATTGAGAACTTTCCGGAGGGGCTGGCCAGTTTGATCGCGTTGGCCGGAGCCGAACCTGCGACCCCTAGGTTGGGAGACTGGTTGAACGGCTGGCGCAAGCGATCCGGTAGCTCGGCAATCCAATCCTTGAGTAAGGTGGTCGCCTTACGCGGGAATGAACGGACGTCCCCTGCCTGAGTGGCTACAGTTCGCCGAGAGCACTTATCCGTTTGGTAGGCAGTCTCATCTGCTAGCGACGAACCAACCAGATTCGGCCGTTACGTTGGATGACGCCGTCGCTCTTGAGTTCGGACGTCACGGTCTGGATGCTTTGCCGGGTCACGCCGAAGCAGGCGCCCAGATCGGTCTGCGTCAGCGGGATCGTTATGCTTCGCCACCCCTCTTCAGACGCAATGGAGCTGACGTCTGCCAGGTTCTGTAGCGCCATCAGGACCAGCTGCTTCAGAGGCAACGACTCCCGAAGCTCGCGATTGCGCACGGTGCGTGACAATGACACCGCGAACTTCCGGCACAGGGCTTCTGGAATTTCCGAATGCCGGCGGTAGAGGTCCCAGAAATCGGAGCGCGATAAGGAGGCCACCGACGCCTCTGTCAGCGCGATGGTCGTGTGATGCAGCGGGCGATCAGCAACGATTGCGGTCTCAGCCCAGCAGCTTCCCGGCAGATAGAATGCGAGCAGCGTTTCTTCGCCGCTTGCGTGTTGGGCCACAAGCTTGAGTGTTCCGCTTACAACCTGGTGCATGTGCTCTGCGGATGAACCGACGACCGATACGGTATCGCCCTGCGCAAACACACGCGTTCTCATACGCCGGTTCATTTCTTCCTGAACTGGCGGGGGCAGGGCCGCGATCCAGTTGCCGGCGTAAGCAAGGACGAGCCGCTCTGCCGACGCATACCCCGCGTCGTTATCCAACCTGCCCTCCTTTGTACGGCCCTTCACCGTGGCCTGCGAGAACACGCTACAACCAGAATCTGGTCCGCGATGTAAAAAACTTGTCTCAGACTGGGCGATCACCCGCGCTATCGACGCCCTCACGGGCCGCACGCTGCGCGGTTTCCAAAAAACAGCCCGCAAAATCAGCGGGAATAATCGGGGGCTCTCCCCCGAACAGGGAGATATTGCCATGAGGATTCTCGCATCGCGAGCGATGTTGCTTGCTACCGTCGCCTTCTGTTCGGCCGATCTTTGTGGCCTGGCCTATGCGCAACAAGCCACTGAGCAGGAAACACCAACGCCTGCGGTTCAGGATCGAACCGACGTAGTGGTCGTTACGGCAAGACGCCGCGAGGAGAATCTTCAATCCGTTCCAGTCACCATCACAGCCTTCAGCGGTGAGATGTTGCAGGAAAAGGGCATCACCGATTTCACGCGACTGATGCAGGCAACCCCCGGCGTCAACTTCGACACCTTCCCTAAATCAGCGCCCCGTCCTTTCTTCCGTGGCATCGGCAGCAGCAACCAGGGCGCGGGTGGAGATCCCTCTTCTGTCGCCTTCTTGGATGGCGTCTATCTCGGCCGCGCTGCCATGCTCGGCATCGATTTCTACGACATGGAGCGCGTCGAGGTCCTGAAAGGACCACAGGGGACGCTCTGGGGCAAGAACGTCGCTGCCGGCTCGGTCAACTTCGTAACCGCAAAACCCGGTCGGGACATAGAAGGTTCGGCGGAACTGACCTTCGGTGACTTTGGCCAGAAGAACGCGCACGTCATGTACAACACACCGCTGGGCGATGCTTGGGCTGCGCGGGTCGTCGCAGGCTCTGTCAAGAATGACGGCTTCCGCAAGACTGCCGATGGCCGTCCGCTAGACGACGAAGAAATGCTGTCAGCTCGCGCGCAGCTGCTTGGCGATTTCCAGGATGGCTCCAGCCTGCTTCTCTCGGGTGATGTTGCTGACCAGAACCTGTCAGACAGCTCGCGCTTCAACGTCGTCAACCAGCCTTTCACGCCGGGGCGCGGGTACAAGGACTTCGACAATCCCACAACAACAAATCCGGACCATCTGGGTTACACGAAATCGACCACTGGCGGTCTTCGCGCGGAATACAACACGCCTGTGCTCGGCTTTGCAGACTGGACAACGACAGCCGCCTGGCGGACGCTCGACTATAGTTTCGCAAACGATCTCGACAGCACCAATGCCGCCGGCAACGCCGCGAATGGCGTCATTGTTTCGGGGATCCAGATCACCGCGCCCGAACAAGCCGATTCATATTCACTGGAAAGCCGCCTGACCTCCAGCTCGGATGGCCCGCTGTCATGGGTGGCCGGCCTCTTCTACAACCGCGACGAGATCCATCGTGAGCGCGAGTCGCAGCAGAGCGCGACGCCGACGACCATCAACCGCTTCTTCGGCGATTCCGAGAACGAGAGCTATGCCGCCTATGGCGAGGCACAGTACACGTTCGGCAACGGACTGCGATTGCTCGCAGGTGGACGCTTCACGCAGGAAAACAAGGAATACTCTGCAAAGCGCCTGACGGGTTCGATCGCCTCCCCGACAGTCAGCTATGACACTTCGGCAAACCCCGGCATCTTCGACAAAGGGGTGTTCACCTACCGCGTCGGCGCTGATTATCATATCAGCGACAATGTCTTCGTGTTCGGCACGATCTCGACCGGTTTCAAATCCGGCGCCTTCCAGGAACAGCCAACCACGGCGGCGCTGGCGCGCGAACCCACAGCGCCCGAAGAAACCACGAACTACGAGATCGGCGTGAAGTCGGACTGGTTCGACAATACGCTTCGCGCAAACATCTCAATCTTCAAGATGGACTACAAGAATTTCCAGACGATCAAGGTCGTGCCTGACGCCTCGCAAGGCCCTGCCGGCACGCGCGTTACAATCGATAGCGCCGACGCCGAGATCAAGGGTGTCGAGACGGAGATCACCTTTGCGCCGGTTGACTGGTTCGACGCCACGCTGCGCTACACCTATCTCGACCCACACTTCACTCGCTTCATACAGACTTCCGCCTTCCTGGCTGACGGCACGCCTGTCTTCACCAATGGCATCGGAAACCGTCTCAGCCGTACGCCCGAGAATGCAGTCGTTGCCGATATCGGCTTCCAGACAGAAGAAGGCGCCTCATGGGGGTGGCTGCGCTTCAGCGTGACGGCGGACTATCAGAGCGATGTGTTCGAGAACAACATCAACGCGTTCGACGAGTACCGTGCCCCGCGTACACTCTGGAACGCAAACTTGATCTATCACATCAATGACGACCTATCCCTGCAGGTTTGGGGTCGCAACCTGACGGACGAAGTGTACCGTACCTGGCAAACAGCCAGTGGCGGGGCTCGATATCAGTTCGTCCAGTACGGCCCACCCAAGCAGGTCGGCGTGACTCTGAACGTCACGTACTAGACGCGTCCCACAACCGAGCCGACCCGATCGGACACGAAAACGGAACAAGGAGTTGCAGGTGGACAGGTGTCGCGTTCTCGTGCCGAGCGGTGTGCTCGGCTCAGGCTGTCCGGCCGAGGCGCTGGAGCGTGGGATATCGCTTCAGCCGCACGCGATTGCGGTGGATGCCGGTTCTACTGACTCCGGTCCTCACTATCTCGGGGCCGGCGTTTCCAAGATGACGCGCAAGGCGATCAAGCGTGACCTGCGCGACCTCATGCTCGCGCGCGACAAGCTTGGTATCCCCGTACTGGTCGGGTCGTGCGGTACATCGGGCACAGACAGCGGCGTTGATTGGACAGCAGACATCTGCCGAGAGATTGCTGCCGAAGAAGGCCTCACGCTCAATCTTGGCCTCATCTATTCGGAACAGGATCGCGCAAACCTCGTCCAGAAGCTCGATGCGGGCCGGATCACCGCTCTGCCGCCGATGGAAGCGCTGACTGGCGGCGACCTCGACGCTTGCAGCCATATCGTGGCGTTGCTGGGGTACGAGCCCTTTGCAGAAGCCGTGAAGCGGGGCGCTGACGTCATTCTGGCGGGACGGGCGACGGACACGGCCGTGCTTGCAGCCGTGCCGCTGATGAATGGCTTCTCCGCCGCACAATGCTGGCATGCCGCCAAGATTGCAGAGTGCGGCGGGCTTTGCACCGACAACACGCGGCGCGGCGGCGTGCTGATCGACATTGGGCACGATGACTTTATCGTGGACCCGTTGCATCCCACCAACACCTGCTCGGTGAGGTCTGTTTCCGCCCACCTCCTCTATGAGAATTCCGATCCATATCGGCTAACGGAACCCGGCGTCGTGCTGGATGCCAGCCAGGCCAAGTATCAGCAGATCGATGAACGACGCGTGCGCGTCACCGGATCCAGCTTTGAACAAAAGCCTTACACAATGAAGCTTGAAGGGTCTGGCCCGACCGGCTTTCGTACGATGGTGTTTGTCGGCATTTCCGATCCCAAACTGCTCGCGCGGCTGGATGAGTGGCTGGGGTCTCTGGAGAACCATCTGCGATCAGGAATTGGCTCTGTTCTCGGATATCGGGACAGCGACTATGTGATGGATATTCGCGCTTACGGGTGGAATGCGCTCCGCATCAACGCGGCTCCCCCCTCGGTGGAGCGTCCGCTTGAAACGGGGATCATGGTCCTGGTGCAGGCCGACGAACAGGCCAAGGCAACGGAGATTGCGAAGTACTGCAACCCCTACCTGCTGCATTATCCGCTTGATCCGTCCGATCCGCTTCCAAGCTTTGCTTTTCCCTTCTCACCCGCAGAAGTCGAGATGGGTCAGGCTTATGCCTTCAGGCTGAACCATGTCGTTCATGTGGACGATCCACTCGAGCTTGTGCGCATGAAGTTCGAAGCTTTGTCCAACGGGGGCCGTGATGCCAAAGCTTGAAGATGTTGCGCGCTATGTGCGCTCCAAGAATGCAGGCCCGTTCTGGGTGACGATCGATGTGTTCTGCGCCGACGACGATGCTTATGCGCGGCTGAAGCAGGCCCCGCTTCTGACGCCACGGGGCGTTGCAGCTGTCTACAGCGTGGATGCGGACATCGTGAAGATTTTCCATGACGATCCGCTGCGCGTGATCAAAATCTCCTTCCCACGACCGATCATCCAGGGATCGTTGAAGGATACTGACTCCCACGCCGGCCAGTATTTCGTGGCGCTGCTGGGCCGCGATATCCACGACGCACCGGACGCATAGCCACCCCATGACACTTGCACTCAGCGGCCTGGCTCTTGTCGCGACCTTCATGGCGCTGGTGATGACCAAGCGGACGACAGCCGTCGTCGGCCTGGTTCTTGTGCCGGTCCTGTTCGCCCTGCTGCTGGGTTTTGGCCCGGACATCAGCAGTTACGTTGCCGCTGGTGTTACGAAGGTCGCGCCGACCGGCGTCATGCTGATGTTCGCGATCCTGTATTTCGGGATCATGATTGATGCGGGGTTGTTCCGCCCATTGGTAACGCGGATTGTGGGCTGGGCGGGGACCGATCCGCTGAAGGTAACGATCGGGCACACGGCGCTTGTGTCGATTGTGGCGCTCGATGGGGACGGAACGACGACGCTGATGGTGACGGCATCGGCGCTCTTGCCGGTCTATCGACGGCTGGGCATCAGCCCGCTGATTTTTGGGGTCATTGGCGGTGGTTGTTCGACACTGATGAACATGAGCCCGTGGGGCGGACCGACAGCACGCATCGCGACGGCGCTGCACGTCGATCCGATGAACATCTTCCTGCCCATGCTGCCGACCATTGCCGTGGGCCTTGCCTTCATGTTCGGCCTAGCCTGGTACTTCGGGATCCGCGAACGCGCCCGCATCGCTCGTGATGGCCTGCCGGATCTGGCGGTGGCCACAATCGCCAACCCGCTCGTACCGAACCTTGAGGTCGATGAGGCATCGCAGCGGCCAAAGCTGATCTGGTTCAATACGCTTCTGACAGTCGGACTGATGACATGCGTGGTGCTGCAACTTGCGCCGCTCCTGGTTCTGTTCCTTGTCGGCGTGGTTGTTGCACTGCTGGTGAACTATCCCCGCATGCACGATCAGCGCGCACGACTGCTGGCGCATTCGGGCAATGTGCTTAGCGTTGCAATGATGGTGTTTGCCGCGGGCGCCTTCACCGGTATTCTTGAAGGAACCGGCATGATCACGGCGATGTCAAACGGCATCGTCTCGATATTGCCGCCCGAAGTGGGTCCAGCGCTCGGGCCCATCACCGCATTCATTAGCGTTCCCGGCACGTTCTTCCTGTCCAACGACGCCTACTATTTCGGTGTTCTGCCAATTATTGCAGATGCAGCCAGCGCCTACGGAATCACCCCGGAAGAAATCGGGCGCGCTGCGCTGCTCGGCCAGCCGATGCATGGCCTCAGCCCGCTGGTGGCTGCGGTCTATCTCAAATGCGTTGTGCTCAACATCGAGCTGGCTGATCTGCAGCGATTTGCACTGCGTTATGTCTCCCTCCTCACGATTGTCATCATTGCTGCCGCGCTGCTGACCGGTGTTGTCCCGCTGATAAAATAGACACGGCGTTCGCGGGCTAACGGCTTGAGCTGTTGATAGCACTTCCTGAGCGCGGGCTTATTTTCTTCTCAAGCCGGACTGACCGTGCGGATGCGAACGGTCGCCCCTCATCGCGAATGTCCGCTATTGACGGTGAGTTCAATCGGTCAACGCAACACTTGACCTTTAAGCGCGACAGCTAAGCAGCTTCGTCCGCGAATTCCGCGCGTTGTCGCATTATGCGCCTTCGACCTATTTCTTCGGCGCGCAGCCGATCAAGATGGTCCGCCCACCACTGCATCATCTCTCGTCGCTGACGGAGATATTGTGCCGCGTTGTAATCTGCCCGCGTGTCGTCTCGCTCGTCATGCGCGAGCTGCCGCTCAATCCAGTCCTTGTCGAAAGACCACTCTCATTCGCTTCAATTTAGAACAGCGACCTGAAGCCGTGGGTCGTCATCGGGCCTTTGTAGTCCATGTCGTAGATGGCGTAGAGCATCGTGTTGTTCGACATGACTCCCTCCCCGCCGTGGCTGGGGAAGAGCTTCCCTCCCCGCCTCGACGCACTGGGCAAGGTCAAGAGCAGCTTCACCGCCTGCCGCAAGAGCGGCACCAGGTGCTCCTCGTTCATCTTCATGCGCTCAGGCGGGATGCGCCACATGGCGCGTTCTGGCTCATCCAGACATTCGAACTCTGCCCAATCGCCGAAACGCAATTCGGTGGTTCGTGTAACTGTGAGCGCGGCAAGTTCAATACCGACACGGGTTTCGACTGCGCAGTCGTGATAACCCAAACGAATAAGAAATGCGCCGGCTTGATCGGCCCTGATCGCGGGATGATGAATCGTTTTGGGTTTCGACTTGAGCGCATCTCCGAGGTGCGCGGCAGGATCCAAACCTGCAGTACCCAGAAGCGATGCCAAAGCGAAAAACTGACGAGCAGGCAGATCGGAGACGACGCGTCGTTTCAATCACGCCCCGCTTTTCGACAACTTTAAGAACCGCGAGCATCTCCTTCGGCTCGATCGACCCAACAGGGCGATCGCCGAGAATTGGAAAAATCTCATCCGTGAAGCGCTTCATGACTTGATGAGCGTAGAGATCGGTTCAGCGTCCGCTTTGCGCTTCGTGCCACTCGACGGCAACTTCGCGGAAGAGATGCTCAGACGCCTCCTGCGTCGCGCGCTTGCTTGCTGCTCTTTCCGCGCCGGGGTCACGCCCCTCATCCAGCGCTTCGCGAGCAGCGTTTCGCTTCCTTCGCGCCTCGGCAAGATTGATGTCTGGATATCGACCGAGCGCGAGCGCCTTCTCCTTCCCTGCGAAGAAATATTTGAGACGCCAGAGACGCCCGCCTCCTGTCGTGACTTGAAGATACAAACCCTCGTTGTCGAAGAGCTTGTAGTCTCTCTCTTTCGGTTTCGCGTTTCGTATCAGAGCGTCGTTCAGAGCCACTGGGGTAGATTCCAAATTGGCTGGGGTAGATTGTCCAAAATCTACCCCAAAATACCCCGGGTAGGTCGGGACGGTCCCCGATGCGTTGAGACGCTATCGGGCAAGTTCTCGATAGCAACTTCAAGTGGGTAGCCGTCTCACGCTGGATCACGTCGGATCGGTCGGAAGATCGGTGGTGGAAGGGACTGGATTCGAACCAGTGTAGCCGTTAAGCGCGAGATTTACAGTCTCGTGGATTTAACCACTCTCCCACCCTTCCACGCCGACCTAGTCACGACGAAGCTACGGCTTGACGCCGGAGCGGATGAGACCGAAACGAAGCCCGGCCTCACTTGGGAGCGCGTCTTATAGTGACGAAGGATCGTCCACGCAACAGGTCTGAAAAGACCGGAAAATCAGGTAATTTCGGAGGTCGCGGCGATGGCGCCCCCCGGGATCGCAGCGGCGCGCCCGGTCGGGGACGCGACGCGGGAGCAGATCGTGGCGATCTGTCCGGGAATCAAAACGACAAGCCATGGGACCGCGAACGGGCGGCTTCTCGCCCGGGCGGCGATCAGCGCCAGCGCTTTTCGGGCAAGCCGGGTGGAGGTGGCGGCAAAAGCGGCGGTTTCAACAAGGGCGGCCAGAACCGCTTTGAACAGAAGCGCCGGGATACCCGCCCGCAAGGCAATGACCGGCGCGAGGCTTCTTTCGAGGAGCATGGCGAGGTCTGGATCTGGGGCATCCACGCGGCGAGCGCTGCGCTGGCCAATCCGATGCGTCGTATCAGCAAGGGCTATGTCAGCCCCAACGCTGCCGAGCGGGCCGGACTGGACGCACGTTCTCTGCCGAAGTTCATGGAACTGATGGAGCCCAAGGATATCGACCTGCGCTTGCCGCCGGGCGCCGTGCACCAGGGTCTGGCGGTTCGCTGCAAGCCTCTGGATGGAACGGATATCTCGGATGCAGCCATGCAGGCCGAGAAGCCGCTGGTGATCCTGGATCAGGTCACTGACCCGCAGAACGTTGGCGCGATCTTCCGGTCGGCGGCGGCGTTCGGGGTTGGCGGCGTGGTCATGCAGACACGCAACGCCCCTGCCCTTGGCGGCGCGCTGGCGAAGGCTGCGACGGGCGCGATCGAGATCGTGGAAGAGATCCGCGCGGTGAACCTGTCGCGCGCGATCGATGCGCTGACGGATGCGGGCTGGAAAGTTATCGGTCTGGATGGAACGGCGACGCAGACGCTGGACGAGGCGTTTGCGGGGCCAGAGCCCCTGGCCATCGTGATGGGCGCCGAGGGCGAGGGGTTGCGTCAGGGGGTAGCGAAGGCTTGCAGCGGGCTGGCGCGTATTCCGATCGGCTCGCAGATGGAAAGCCTGAACGTCTCAAACGCTGCGGCGATTGCCTTCTATGAGGCGGCCAGGCGCGGCGGGGCGGCTCCGCCTGCGCCGAAGGCGGCCCTTCCCGCATCAGCAAATGATGCTGATGACGATGGATTTGAAGACGAAGCCGACTAGACTGCCGAGCTGACGCTCAGGAGAGCTGCATGCGGAACGCCATTGTCATCGGGCTTGCGATCATCGCCGTGCTGGCCGGAGGCGTATGGGCGCTCGGGCAGTTCGGTGGCGGACTGACGGGTGGCGTGGGTGAACCACAGGCCCCGATCGTGCGCGAACCGGAGATCGTCGTTGCAGAAGCGCCGCCACAGCCGGCGGAGGCCAATCCGCCCGCTGCGCTGAGCACGACCCCAGTCAAGCCAGCTGCCAAGCCAGCGCCGACGCCGGCGCAACCGGCAAAACCTGCTCCGGCTCCCGCGACAGCCGAGCCAGCAACGACGACACCTGAGACGCCCACACCGGCCGAACCGGCGCCTGCGCCTGTCGAGACGCCGGCGACCACGCCAGCTAAACCCTCGTTGTCGACGGTGCTGGATGGCAAACTGAAGCTGCCACCTCTGCCGACATTGCCGGGGCAACCGAAACTGCAGACGCAGTTGGAAGCACAGCCGGCGGCTCCCGCTCAGGCCCAGACGCAGGCAGCTGAAGCGCCTGCCGAGGTACAAAGCCCAGCGCCAGCGCCGCCGCAAACGCCGCCGCAAGCGCAGGCCCGCATCGCAACGCCAGCGGAACCCGCTGCCGCGCCGCAGGCCAGAAGCGTTCCGCCGGAGCCTACCGTGACGGTGCAACAGGCGCCGACCGTGATGGCCGCTCCTGCCGGACTGGAAGCTCAGTTCAAGTCGCGGAAGGTGACCTACAACCGGCCTCCGCAGAAACTGGCGCTCGATAAGGCCGTTGATGTTTCGCTGGTGATCAACGCGACTGAAAACGAGAACGCTGGACAGGAGGCGCTGCAGGGCTTCCCCGGCACGATCGTCGAGCGCGATGTCGATCTCTCAGACATCGTATCTGCGCAGCTGACGGGCGTTGGCTTTGATATTACCTCGCAGACGGTCGAACGGCAGAAGCTGTCGGGCAAAGTGCTCAATCGCTGGGCCTGGCGCGTGACGCCGACCGAGATCGGCGAGCATACGCTGATCCTTGAAATCTTCGGCTACGCTTCGGGCTCGCTCGATGCCGAGCCGCTGGATGCCTATCGCGATGTGATCGTCGTCGAGGTGCAACAGTTCGACCAGATCGTCAGCTGGGCGAAGGGCGTGCAGCCGCTGTTTGCGGTGCTGGCGGCGCTGGCCGGTATCGGCTCGGCGATCTTCGCCTTCCTGCGTTTCCGGGAAGAGAAGAAGCAGACCAGGAAGATGGGCGAGTAGGCTCTACCTACCCACGTCTACTTTCCCAGCAGGTCCAGCGCCGAGACTGTCATGGCGCGGACGCCCGCGGCAATGGTCGGGTCCGGGTCGGGCGCGAACTCGCTCGAGTGCAGCGACGGAAGCGGCTTGCCGCCGGGCTGGATCGAGGCGTCGTATTTTTCCTGACTGACGGCGCCGAGCCAGAGCAGCATGATCGGGATGCGTTCTTCCGTGCGACCGAAGCGGGCGAAGTCTTCTCCGCCCATGGTTGGCGAGGCCACGTTGATCTTGTCGGCGCCGAACTCCTTGGTCAGCACGTTGGTGAGGCGCGCGGTGAGCTCCGGGTTGTTGTAGAGCGAGGGCGTATAGTCGGTCTTGACCGACATGGTGGGCGCCTTGTCGCCTTCAAGACCTGCGGCCATTGCTTCGGCCTTTGCGATGCGAGCGATGCCTTGCAGCAACTTGTCGCGCGTGGCGTCGGCGAAGGAGCGGACAGTGAGCTGCAGCTTCACTTCGTCGGGAATGATGTTGTGCTTGAAGCCGCCATTGATGGCGCCGACCGTAACGACCGCGCTGTCCTGCGGATCGGCTTCGCGCGAGACCAGCGTTTGCAGCGTGGTGACGATGCGGGCTGCGACGACGATGGGGTCTTTGGTATCCTGCGGATAGGCGCCGTGGCCGCCCTGGCCTTTCACGGTGATATCGATGCTATCGACATTGGCCATCACATAGCCTGAGCCGAGACCGATCGCGCCGGCGGGGAGAGCGGCGTTGTCGTGGAGGCCGA
Organism: Hyphomonadaceae bacterium; assembly: GCA_036733305.1. Classification (GTDB taxonomy): domain Bacteria; phylum Pseudomonadota; class Alphaproteobacteria; order Caulobacterales; family Hyphomonadaceae; genus UBA7672. The sequence goes on along the minus strand of DAINAT010000007.1, from coordinate 1,179 downwards.
TGACGTGGTCGGGCTTGGGGAAGCGGGTGAAGAGGCCGTCTTCCAGCATGGACATCGAGCCGAGGCCGATCTCTTCGGCGGGCTGGGCGATCATGACCAGCGCGCCCTTCCATTCGGATTTGCGAGCGACGAGCTCGCGCGCCGTGCCGATCCAGGTAGTCATGTGGATGTCGTGGCCGCAGGCGTGCATGACGCCGGACTCTTCGCCGCTCCATGCTGTGTCGCGGAAGGTGGAGGCGTAACTGAGGCCGGTTTTCTCGACGAGAGGGAGCGCGTCCATGTCGGTGCGGATCATCAGCGTCGGGCCGGGGCCGTTTTGCAGAACCGCGACGAAGCCGTAGCCGCCGACGCCGTCCTGAACCTTGCCGTATCCCTTCATCGCACGGGCTTTGACCCAGGCGTCGCCGAGGCCGGTGGTGACGGTGAAGCCGAGGCGCTTCATTTCTGCTGCGAGGACTGCGGAGGTGTTCTTTTCCTGGAAGGAGAGTTCGGGGTTCTTGTGCAGGTGTTCGTAGAGCTGGCGGAGGGTTTTGCCGTTGGCGGAGAAGGCTTGCTGCGCTTCGGCGGGTTGAGGCGTGCTGCTGCAGGCGGTCAGCGTGGCGATGCCGAGGGCGAGGATGGTGCGCTTCATGCCGTGAACTCCCGAGCCGATATCGCCTGATAACGGCTGCGCCCTGCCACGTCGACCTGACTTGAGGTCACGGATTTGGGGGTCACGCTTGCTAGAGCCAAGTGGCGGGCTTACGCCTTGCACAAAAGAAATGAGGAACGCCCATGATATTGTACAATTCGCCGATGCCTGCGCCGAACCCGCGGCGGGTGAGGATATTCCTCGCGGAGAAGGGTATCTCGGTTCCGATGAGCGAGATCGCCATCATGAAGCGGGAGCACAAGTCGCCTGAGCATCTGGCGCGGAATTCTCTGGGGCAGGTGCCGACGCTGGAGCTGGATGACGGGTCTACGATTTCGGAGACGGTGGCGATCTGCCGGTATTTCGAGAGCCTGCACCCTGCCCCGCCCATGTTCGGAAAAACGGCTTTCGAACAGGCGATGGTCGAGCAATGGGTGCGTCGGATCGAGTTCGCGGTGATGACGCCGGTGGGCATGTTCTGGCGGCACGCGCATCCGTTCACGGCGGCGGTGGTGGTTCCGCAGTACAAGGATTTCGGCGAGTCGAAC
>DAINAT010000006.1:0-65827 GCA_036733305.1 Hyphomonadaceae bacterium | reverse complement strand
GACCAGACGGCGCGCGGCTGTCTTCCGAGTTGTCGCGGTTGTCGCCCATCATGAACACATGACCGGCAGGCACGGTGAACACGGGCGTCTCATCAAGATCGCCATTGTCCGAGAACTCGTGGATCAGGAAGCTCTTGGTGTGGTCGCCCTCGCCCGTCGGAATCGTCTGGCGATACTCCGTCGCCGTCATCAGACGGTTCGAGTCGTCCGGCACATAGCTCGTCGTCCGCACCTTCTCGCGCGGCACTTCCGAGCCGTTGAGGAACAGCTTGCCGCCCTTCACTTCCACCCGGTCGCCCGGCAGGCCGATCAGGCGCTTGATCATCACGCGATCCGAATGCGGATGCTGGAACACAATCACATCACCGCGCTTCGGCGTCGAGGCGAACACGCTCTCGTTCGGATTGTCCTTGTTGTCGCCGATGAACAGCGTGCCGATGCCGAACGGAATCGAGTTGCGGTTATAGCCATACGCAAACTTCGCCACCGCCACGCGATCGCCCACCTGCAGCGCCGGCACCATCGACTCCGACGGGATCGAGCGCAGCTCGTACACGAAAGTCGAGAAGACGAGCCAGAACGGCACAAAGATGGCGATCGTCATCGCCGTCTCGCGGAACTCGTGGAACAACTTGCTCTTGAGTCCACCCTTCTGCGGCTTGGTCTCTTCGACCACCGGCGGCTCGTTCACAGGTTGCTGTGTCGGCGTATCACTCATTTACTAGCCCTTGGCGCGCCCCCGAGGGGGCATAGAAATCGGCATACCGTCTGCCCGCGTCGGGCCCGGGGTTATACGTTATGGGTCTAGGGTTCCCGTCAAGACGCTCGCCTGTAGAGCCTTGTCCCGTCATTCAGTACGGACGTGACTAATCCACGGGCTTTCAGGCAATTCAGATGGGCGATTGTCTCGCCCGTAGCCATGCCCAGACTGTCCTTGTCGATCGGCCGGAAGAACAGCGCCGGGAACAGATCCAGCGCCCGTTTGGGTTCCTCAAGCCGGGTCAGCAGCCGCGTCATCCCCTTTTCATGCCCCTCGATCAGCGCATCCAGCCGCTTGTGGGCGCCCCGGAAAGGCTCGTTGTGTGAGGGCAGCGTCAGGACATCTGCCGGGACAATGCCCTTCAGCTTGGCGCAGCTATCCAGCCAGTCCTGCAACGGGTTCGCCTCGGGTTCCGTCGGAAACACGCTGACGTTGGACGAGATGCGCGGCAGGATCTGGTCGCCCGAGATGAAGACGTTCAGGTCCGGCTGCCACAGGCAGGCATGGTCCGGCGAATGTCCGCATCCCGTGACAATCCGCCACGTCCGGTCACCGATCAAAATCTCCTGCCCATCGCTCAGCCGGCGGAAGCTGTCGGGCAATTGCGACACCGCTTTCCCGAACCCGCCGAAACGTTCCACATATCTGTCTAGATCTTCCTGCGCCCAGCCGGCCGCGCGGAAGAAATCGATCCCGGCCTGCGGAGCTTCCCGCCCGGTATCCGCCACCAGCATCCGGCACTGGATATATTCCAGCCGCGTGATCCACAGCTCGCACTGCCACTTGCGCGTCATCCATCCCGCAAGCCCGATATGATCGGGATGCATGTGCGTGACGATCACCCGCTTGATCGGCCTGCCGCCCAGCTCGTTCTCGAAGATCGTCCGCCAATGGCTCTTGGTCTCGGAGTTGGGAATGCCCGTGTCCACCACGGTCCACCCATCGCCATCCTCGATCAGCCAGAGATTGATCCACTTCAGCGAGAACGGCAGCGGCATCCGCACCCAGCGCACGCCCGGCGCGACCTCCAGCGTCGCGCCGACAGCCGGCGGCTCGGCAAACGGATAATCATACCGCGCCTTCTCGGTCTTGCCTTCAAAGCCATCCATGGCGTGTTCCTGCCTGTCGTCTGGGGATCATATTAGTCCCCGAAAGCCAGGAACGGCAAACACCCACAATTCGGGCTTTCAGCAGGTAGGGCGCACAAGATGCGCCGCCCCCTCAGCTCTTCGGCATCGTGGTCAGCCATTCGCGCGTCAGCACCGACACGACGACATACGCCTCGGCCAGATAGAAAGCGTCGTGCATCACGCCATCGCCCTTGATGCCTTTCGCCTCAAGGCCGGCTTTCAGCCGCTGCATCACGCCCGCATCCTTCGCAGCGGTCACGCCGTCGAGGAATGCGCCGATGTCATCGTCCGACATCGCATCGATCACATCATAAACGGTCGCGATGTTCGCTTCGGTCAGCCCGGCCGCTGCAAGGCGCGTCTCGATCTCGTCGCCCATCACGCCATAGAGGCCGATCATCGATGCGGTGTCCTCGCGCGACTGCTCCCACTCATACCCTTCGCTGCAATCCCCGGTCGCCTCATCCAGCGACGCCAGCACTTCATCCGCATAGTCTGCTGAATCCGGATCTCCGCCCATGTACGCTGTCGTCATCGCAGCGCTGTCGCCGAAAAAGCTGAGCGTGTCGTACACGCAGTACAACTCGTCGGTTTGCTCATCCGTCAGGCCATCGACCGATTTCTCCGGCGGTTGCTGCGCCAAAGCCGGCATTGCCGCCACCAGCCAGACAGCTCCCGCCGCCAGACCCGCCACCACCCGTTTCATATGCAATCTCCGTCGCCCCGACTTGGATGCCGCATACCCACCCGAAACCGCACGCGCCCGCAAGGTGGGCCCTGCTCTTTATACTGTGTCTATTGGAATGCGCCCGAACCCGGCTAACCTCCGCCTGCAGATTGGGGGATCAGGCATGCGCAATATCATCGGAATGGCGATCGGCCTCTACCTGACGGCCGCCATGGTCGTCTTCGGCTGCGCCGCCTGGAGCTTCACCACCGAAACGCGGTGGAAGCACTCCACCTGCACCATTCCGGGCGACCTCAAGATCAACACCGCCACGCAACGGCTCGACGGCGCGCCAAACTGGATTCCCTGGGCCGCCTACCGCGCCATTGCCTGGCCCAAAGCCTACATTGATGACCAAACTAAAGTCAGCCGCCTCGAAGACTGGCTCTTCGTCCAGTACAATCCCTTCCAGCACGCGTGTCCGTAGGCCACCGCCGGAAAGCACGCCCTTCCATCCTTCGAGACGATCGCTTCGCGACCCCTCAGGATGAGGGCTACTCCAGCGCCGCGCCCTGATAGCCCTCACCCTGAGGGATCGCAGGTACGGCATATCGGTGCAGAAACTTTCTCGATGCGATCGTCTCGAAGGACGAGGGCGTGCTCACAGCTCCCGCAATCGCCGCTCGCTCTAACCGAACTGCGCCTCGACAAACGACGCCCTGAAATCCGCGCCGATCACAGTTGCCTCAAGGATCTTCACCGCCTTCTGCGTCACGTCCGCATCGTCCGGCAGACCAATGCCTTTCAGCTTGGTCTTCATCCGCGCCATGAAAGCGCGGTCATCGCTCCACCCGCCATCGAGCAGCAACTCGTTGTCGCGCTTCGAAAGCCCCGACTTCAGCCCGGCAATCTTCGCCACCGTATCGTCCGCAACACCCGCAGCCTTCAGCTCAACGCCAAGAAAATCCGCCGTCGCCCCCATCGTCCCGATCGCGACAGCCAGGCTGCGCACCGTGTCGTCCCACTCGTGATCGCTGGCGCATTCGCTCGCCGCGCTCTCAAGCGCCGCATCCGCCCGCCCGCGCAATCCATCCGCCGTCGTCACATTGAGATAGGACTGCGCCACCAGCGGCGTCTGCCGCAACTGGACCAGCGCATCATAGACACAGTTCATCTCCCGCTTCTGCGGCTCGGTCACTGACTGGGCCTGCGCCCCGCCAGAGGCGGCCACAACAAGAGCGAAAGAGAGAACTGCTGCGAACTTCATGACTCTTCCGCCTCAACCTCGTCCATGTCCGCCATGAGATAGTTCATGGCCGCATCCGAGGCCAACGCCGAAACCTCGATCAGCAGGCTGGCGTCCTGCACCAGCCGGTCTTCATCCGGAATGCCCTTGGCGACCACGGCGGCCCGCAACCGCGCCTTCATCGCCGCATCGTCACGCCAGCTACCATCGAAGATCATGTCGATATCCTCGTCCGACATCTCATCGATCACGGCATAGAGCCCGTCGATCACGTCGTCCGAAACGCCCTCATCCGCCAGCCCTTCGATCAGGTAGTCCGCGGCCGAGCCAAAGATGCCCACATCCGATGCGCTCGCCGCTTCGTTCTGGCTCATGCCATACTCTTTGATGCACGCATCGCCCGCAGCCTTCACCGCGGCTTGCGCCTTGTCCTGATCGAGGCCCGCCAGCAGCCCCTCGGCCACGACGACATAATCCGATGTGTCGGTCAGCTTCATGTAGACGCAATATTCCGCGCCATCCGGGCCAGACTGTGTCGGCTGCTGCGCATGCGCCACGCCATTCAACACCCCATCGGCCCCGCACGCCGCCATAGCCAGCGCACCGGCAACCATCACTGCACGCATGTCCGTCCCTCCGGGCGACTCCCGGAATGCCCCTGGGTGTCGCGCGCCGTCAGGACTAGCTCCGCGCAGGCGCCAGTTCCAGATGCACAGGGCGCCCAGCTGCCAATAAGATCAAATTCGCGTCAAAGCCCCGCCCGGCACATGCTTATTCTGCACGCGGTGACTGGACGATCAGCCAGCCACAACCCACGCTTCAGCCACATTGCGGCGACAAGACCGTCGCTCCAGTCCATGAACACGATAATGAACACGACCAACCGCAACCACCGGAGTCTCCCCGATGCGCCGCCTACTTACCGCAATCACAACCGCCGCCCTGCTCGCCGCCCCGGCTCTTGCTCCTAATGCATTTGCTCAGGGCACGCCTGCTCCGGCAGTCGCAGCCCCCGCCGGCGCCTATGTCGCCGACAAGACCCACACCTCGATCGAATGGCAGGGCCTCCACAACGGCCTGTCCTGGTACTCGGCCCGCTTCACCAGCTTCGACATCCAGCTGACCTTCGACCCCGCTGACGTCACCAAATCGAAAGTCACCGCCACGATCGATCCGAAATCGATCGAGACCGACTTCGCCCGCACCCGTCCGGCCGGCAACACGACCGACTTCAACGCCGAAGTCGCAACCGGCGAACGCTTCCTCAACAGCGGCAAATTCCCCAACATCACCTTCACGTCCACCGCCGTCACCAAGACCGGCGACAAATCGGGCAAGGTCACGGGCAACCTCACCTTCCTCGGCGTGACCAAGCCGGTCAGCCTCAACATCACCTATGTGGGCAACCGCAACGACCCGCGCTCCAACAAGCACAAGGTCGGCTTCCAGCTCACCGGCTCGTTCAAGCGCACCGACTTCGGCATGCCCGCCGGCGGCCCGATCGGCGACGAGATCAAGATCAACATCAACTCGGAACTCGTCCAGAAGTAAGTCGACACTCTATATACGGCACAACACCAGAAGGCGGGCGCCTTTCGACGCCCGCCTTTCTCATGCCGCTCACAGACGTTGGAGCCCACTCACCCCGATGCTACGCTCCTCGCTCGCACGCGGGGGACAGCAAGATGAACGAGCCACAGGCCGGAAGCGCGCCCGCTCCATCCACAACCCCGCCCGCAAATCCCGACCAGCCCGCGCCCCTCGCGCCGAGGTCAGCGCTCAACTGGGGCAAGTGGGTGGCCGAGATCGGCGTGGTCGTCGTCGGCGTCCTCCTCGCGCTGGGCGCACAGCAGACCGTCGAAGCGATGAGCTGGGATGAAAAGGTGAAAGTGCTCGAAGGCGCCATCCGCGCCGAACTCAGCAACGATCTCGGCCTCGCGACAGAGCTGAAGATGCTCCACCCCTGCGTCACCGGCTATCTCGACACGCTCCAGACCGCCGTGATCGATGGCGACAACGAGCGTATTCGCAAGCTGAATGAACTGGGCGCGCCGATCTTCGGCCGCGCCTGGCCGCGCGACACATGAGCTGCCGCCCTCAATGGCGAGATCGCAAACCACCTGCCCGAAACCCGCGTTACAGCCTATTCGCGCGCCTTCCTGCGTATCGGCGTGCAGCGGGAATTCATGCAGCAGATGGAGGATCTCTATCCCGTCGCCCTGTCGGGCGGCTTTGGCCTGCCCCGCGATGTAGGCGTCACCCACGAACAGCTCGTGGCGATCCAGCGCCTGCGCGGCCTCGAAGGCCGTCGCATTCTCATCGCCAACTCGCTGCTGGAAGAGGACGGCCCGGCCGTCGCCGTCACGCCGTCAGAGCGCTACCTCGCGGAAGATCGCGCATTCGTTCAGAAATGCGACACTGGCCTGAAGGAAATCAGCGCCACCCCTGCCCGCTAGTCTGCACCCCCCTCCCAACTTCCCATAACAGGCGTACAAGCAGAGACCCGTGCACAAGGAGCCTCTCCATGCGTGCCGTTGCTCTCTCTATTATCTGTCTCATCCTGTCTGCCTGCGCGCTCACCGCATCGCAGGCCCCAAAAACGTTGCAATCCCTCCCCGCCGGCGCCTACCAGCTCGAAAAGCCCCACGGCTCGCTTACTTTCCGTGTGAAGCATCTCGGCCTCTCTTATTACACCGCGCGCTTCGCCGACTTCGACGCCACCCTCGACTTCGACCCGAAGGCCCCGGCCGCCTCCCACGTCAAAGCCATCATCAACCCGCTCAGCGTCCGCACCGACAACGCCGCCGATCCGGGTTGGGACAAGCGCATCGGTCAGGACATGATGAAGGGCGCGGATTTCCCCCAGATCATCTTCACCTCCACCGCGATCGAGACGACCAGCCCTTCCACCGGCAAGGTCACGGGTGACCTTACCCTCGCCGGGGTCACCCGGCCCGTCACCCTCGACGTCACTTATAATGGCGCAATGGCCTCAGCAGCCCTCTATGCCGGCCGCCCGGCCGTAGGCTTCTCCGCCCGCGGCACGCTCAACCGAAGCGCGTTCGGCCTCACGCGTTACGCCGACTTCGTGGGCGACACCGTCGAAATCATCATTGAAGCCGAGTTCACGCGACACTAGCTGGCCTTCATGGATCGCCGCAGCCTGTGTACAAGTCGGCCAACGCAAGGATCTCCGCATGACCGACATCACTGAATCCGTCTCTCATTCCCCCGCACCGGAGCGTCAACAGCGCTACACCGCTGTCGCCATCGCGCTGCACTGGTCCATCGCACTTCTCATAATCGGCATGATCGCGGTCGGCTGGATCATGGAAGACATGGCCGGCGGCCCCGGCAGCCCGAAGACAGCGATCATCCAGATCCACAAGTCGATCGGCATCACCATCCTGCTGCTCACCATCGCGCGCATCGTCTGGCGCCTGATGAACCCGCCGCCGCCCGAGCCCGCCATGCCGAAATTGCAGGCCTTGCTCGCCTCATCAGTCCACATCTTCCTCTATGCACTGATGATCGCCATGCCGCTCACCGGCTGGATCATGGCCTCGGCGGAGATCGCCCAGCACGAAACCCGCTTCTTCGGCACGGTCGAGATGTACGTCCCCGGCATTGCCGGCCTCCCCGCCGAAGCGCGCGAAGGCGTCGCCGAGACGATGCACATGCTCCACGCGCGCCTCACCTGGGTGATCATCGGCCTCCTCGTCCTCCACGTCGCCGGCGCGCTCAAGCACCAGTTCGTGGACAAGGACGGCCTGCTCGCGCGCATGGCCCCCGGCCTCTTCGGCCGCACAGCCGGCCCGATCGACAAGGGACGCGGCGGCATCCTCGCCTTCGGCGGCGCAGCCGCTGTCTTCGCGATTATCGCCAGCCTCTCGCTCTCCGCCCCGCCCGCCCACACACACGACACCGTCGCCGCGACGGAAGAAACCACCGCGCCGAAATCCAACGCGCCTGCCTGGGTCGTGGATTATGAGAAGAGCACGCTGAAGTTCAGCGCCGCCTACATGGGCCGCCCCTTCGAAGGCGCGTTCTCCGGCTGGAAAGCGCAGATCCAGCTCGACACCGATGCGCCCGCCAGCAAGGACACGCCTGTCGACGGCTATATCCGCGTCGCCATTCCGCTGGCCTCGGTGAGCACCGGCGAGCCCTACTACGACGAGAACGTCACGCAGGGAGACTGGTTCGACGTCGCCAAATTCCCGGAGGCCGTCTTCGAAGTCACCGGCGGCGTCTTCAAAGATAGCGATACTCAATATGAAGCAACCGGAGTCCTCACGCTGAAGGGCGCGAAGAACCCCGTGCGCCTCCCCTTCACCCTCACGCTCGACGGCGCAACCGCCACCGCTCACGCCGAGACCACGCTCAAACGCATGGCCCTCGGCGTCGGTAAGGGCACTTACACCGAAGAGAAAGGCGATGCCGAATGGGTCGCCGACGATGTGAAGGTCATCATCGACCTCGTCGCGACCCGCCAGTGAGCCTGCATGAGCACGTACGCCCTCGTCCTTCGACGGGCGGCCCGCGCTGCGGGCCCGCTCAGGATGAGGGCTACAGCTCGTCTCGTAGTTCAGCCCTCATGGTGAGCAGCGCATCGAAGATGCGCGTCCGTCGAACCACGAGGGCGTGCTTACCGCCACGAGTCACCACGCGAGTCTCATCTCGAGACACCACACGACTCGGAATCACCACGCGCGATTCCACCTCGCGAACCTCTTCGAGAGTCGAATTTCGACTCTCGAAGTGCTCATCGGACCTCTCGCGAGGTACAAAAAGTGTGTTCGTGATGTCACAGCGCGAAGTCGAAATGCACGCCATCGAGTCACGCATCGCGCCCCTCATCGGGCGCCTCGCGCGCCTCTCTCGGCGCCTTCGCTGGCGCCGCAACGTGGTCTCCAACGGACTCCAAATTCGATGAACTCTGATTCACAAAACGACTCTCGCGAGCCCGCGCGTTGCCTCGGACAAGACCCCGCATCGCTCGCCGAAGCGGCGCGCATTTTGTCCGCCGGAGGACTCGTCGCGGTGCCCACCGAGACCGTCTACGGACTCGCCGCCGACGCCACGAATGGCGCCGCCGTCGCCGCGATCTACACAGCCAAGGGTCGCCCCTCCTTCAACCCCCTCATCTGCCACGTCGCCGACCTCGCGATGGCGGAGTCACTCGCCGAGTTCAGTCCCCTCGCGCGCGCCCTCGCCGCCCGCTTCTGGCCCGGACCACTCACCCTCGTGCTCCCGCGCAAGAGCACATGCCCCGTGCATGAGCTCGCGACCGCGGGGCTCCCCTCGATCGCCGTGCGTCAGCCTCAACATATTGCAACTCTTGAAATTATTTCGCGTGTGGGGCGACCTCTTGCTGCTCCCTCGGCCAATCTGTCGGAGCAGTTGAGCCCCACGACAGCCGCTCATGTGGTCGCCGGATTGGGCTCGCGTATCGACCTCATCATCGATGGAGGGCCGTGCTCTGCGGGTCTTGAATCGACCATCATCGCGCCCGGCGAAGACGGCGCCGTGATGCTCCGCGCGGGCTCTCTCGCGCGCTCCGACATCGAGTTGCTCACAGGCCCGCTGGGGTCTCCGGACGCCGCGAAGGGCATCGTCTCACCCGGCATGTTGAGGCGCCATTACGCCCCTCGCGCGCGTCTCAGACTCGGCGCCACGAGCGTCGAAAATGGAGAGGCCTTCCTCGCCTTCGGGGCGCCTCCGAGCGGCGTTTCACCCGACCTCAATCTTTCGATTCGAGGCGACCTCGCGGAGGCCGCGACGAACCTCTTCGCGATGCTGCGAACGCTCGATGAGAGTCATCCATCGATCGCCGTGGCGCCCATTCCGAACACCGGACTCGGAGAAGCAATCAACGATCGCTTGCGAAGAGGTGCTGCACACGTTCGCGAAAATGGGTTATGACAGATTCGTTGAGTCGGAGTTCGATCGGACGACTGCTCAACTTAATTGGATGCGAGCCCGCTAGCGGGCGTCCATCTGAGGGACCACTCAAGGAGACTTCAAATGGCCACTGCCAAAAAAGCTGCGAAGAAGCCTGCTAAAGCCGCTGCCAAAAAGCCGGTTAAAGCTGCTAAGAAGAAGAAGTAGTATCTTAGCTCTTCGCATTGGGCAGCCAGTCCTTGGCTAGAGCCTCTTTCGAGAGGCCGCCCAATTCCCAGAGACTAGAGTAGTATTCCTCGTGCCCATCCGGTCTCCGGGTGGGCACGAACTCTTTCAGGGCCAGCGTTTCGGCCCACCCCGCACCCGCGTCGAGCCCAGCTCCGCTTGTGCATAAGCAAAGCACCCATAGCGATAAGGCCTGATTTCAAAGGGCTAGCGCCTCGTAGGGTGCATTGAAGCGAAGCGTAAATGCACCGGCCGGCGCCCGACGCACCATGGTGCATCAAGATGCACCCTACGGCTCGAAGCCCTCATCCTGAGCAGGCCCGAAGGGTCGCCGTGAATGCGCCTCTCCCCCGTTCGGGGGAGGAAGGTTCCAACGGATTCCGCTGAATCGCGTGCGCACCCACGACCACAATCCCCAGCAGCCACCGCATGTTCCCGTGCAACTGCGGTTCCATTCATCCCCACCCCCTCGGGTCGGGCGCATACTCCCCGCATGAACATGTACGACCGCCCCATGCCCCCGGACGCGTTCCGCCAGACCGACCCGCGTCTGGCCGATGATCCGCCTGAGCCCGCCGGCCTCACCTGGCCCGACGCCTTCAGCGTGCTCATCAAGGCACGCGACACGCTGGCGTGGATCATCGCGCGCTTCTGGTCGCCCGCGGCCTTCGGCGCCCTCAAGAGCATTATGCGCAGTCAGCAGCGCGAGCTGCTCGGCTGGGTCCGCCCACTCGAGCTGATCGTTCGCCGCCTCTTCCTCATCGAAGCCCACGCCCTCGCCGCGACTCTCTCCGCGCCCACACCACGCGCCGCCGCCAACGCGCCCGGCGCCACGCCCCCACAACCGAAGCAGATCACCAGCGATCCCGCGACCTGGTCCGCGCCCTTCAGTACCCGCGCGAGCGTTGCGGCGCCCTCCACGTCAGACGCGGAGGCTCACGAACTTGTCCACAGCTGGGGTCGGGTCTCATACCGCCGCCGCCATGACGATGATCGCATCGCCGCGCGCCCGCTCGCGATCCGCATCGAGGCCCTGCTCCGCGCCGTGGCGGACCCGATGCGCTGCATCCGCCGGCTCGCTCATCAGATCCGCCGTCAGGGTGTCCCAGCCTTCAAATCCCAACTCGCGCAGGAGGCGTGTGACATCCCCTCCCTCCGCCGTGCTCTGAGCCTTGTCACCGAAACGGCCGGGCCCCTCTTCTCTACCGTCGGCGACCGCGCCTCCCCCGACAGCTCATGACCCTGCCGCCCAATCGGCTTTCCTGGCAGCCGCCACGCCCCGCACTCACCTGCGGGGTCGCGCCCGCATCTGCGGCGCCGTTCGCCGGTATCCGCGCCAGTATCCGCACCAATGTGACAGAGAAAAAGCAGTCGCCCCGCGGGCAAATCTCAGAAGTCACTCTGCTTTCGCTAGAATTCGACCCGAATGGCCCTGAAAGAGCGGAGTTTTGGAATTGTAGCTCCCTGTCCTCGCGGCTAGTGTCCACAGCTCCAGGGGTGGTGGTGTAAGGCGGGATCTTTCCAATGCTTGAGATTGTTGCGGTGATCGGCGCAGTCCTTGTCGGATTGCTTCTCGCCTTCCTGATCTACCGGGCCGCCCGCACCTATGATGCCGGCTCGCACGCCACGTTCATCACCACCAAGGGCGGCAATTTCTACGGCGCCCTCCGCCAGCCGACCACGCTGTGGGACCCCTCGATCAAGGTTCTCCGCGATCGCCACGCCCCCGACATCACCATCATGACGACAGACGCAGGCGGCAATTTTTATGAGAAGAGCCTGGTGAACCGCCGCAACGGCGAGATCACCCTGCGCGTCCAGACCTGCGCCCCCCGCCCCTTCATCACGCGCACCTCGGACAAGCGCCAACTCATCATCAAGGCCAAGGTCTCCTTCCAGATCGACATCGACCGCATCGAAATGCCCAGCCAGATGCAGTCCTTCGGAACCACCCTCGGCGCCCGCATCGAAAACCTGTTCGACAACGCCATCGGCGAACACGAAGACCAGGACGTCTTCGCCAAGCAGCGCGAGATCGAGGAAAAAGTCCTGCGCCAGCTCCAGGACATCGAGGACCCGGCCGACCCGGCCCGCCCGGTCGGCATGCCCATGGGCATCAAGATCTACGAGGCCATGTTCTCCTACGAACCGGCCACCAAGCCGATCAACAAGGATCTGGCCAACGGCCCGATGGCCTACGACAACGAGCACCTCGACGATCTGGTCGACATGCTCGAGAAGGCCAACCCGGCCACAGTCGAAGTCCTCATGCGCATGCTGGAAATGCAAACCCGGCAGAACATCGTGCAAATGCTCTGCAAGTCCGGCGGCCTCGTTGCCTTCACGGCAGCCGAACTCGGCCTCTCCGAGCGCACGGTCGACCGCGCCAGCAACGGCGCCAACATCATGAAGCCCGCAGCCTTCCCCCCGGCGGATCAACCCGCGCCGGTCCTTAACACGGCGATTGCCTCGCCCGTCGCCCCGCCTGTTGATCCGGCGACTGCCTATTACAATCTCGGAGCTCCCAAAGGCCAGAAAGCGGCCCCTGCTCCCGCCGCCGAACCGGCCGCAACAAAGACGACCTGACAGAATGACCATCGATAAAGAGGGCCAGCTCGACGGCCTCAAGCACATCGGCAGCATCGTCGCCCGCACGCTCGACGCCATGCGCAACGCCGCCGAACCCGGCATGACCACGGCGGAACTCGACGCCATCGGCGCCGCGATGATGGAACTCGAAGGCGCAAAGTCCGCCCCCAAAGTCACCTACAACTTCCCCGGCGCCACCTGCATCAGCGTCTTCCCCGCGATCGCCCACGGCATCCCGAACAAGACCGTCCTGAAAGTCGGCCACCTCATCAACATCGATGTGTCGGCTGAAAAGAACGGCTACTTCGCCGACACCGGCGCAAGCTTTGTTCTTCAGGGGAGAGACCGCCGCCTCGAAAAACTTTGCCAGGATGGCAAGCGGGCGCTGTGGACCGGCATCCACGAAGTGAAAGTCGGCGGCGCACTCAATGCCCCCGGCATCGCCATCGACGCCTTCGCCCGCAGCCGGGGCTATTCGCTGATCCGCAACCTCGCCAGCCACGGCGTCGGCGGCGCACTCCACGAAGAACCGGGCACAATCCCCACCTGGAAAGATCTCTCCGAACGCCGCCGTATAAACGAAGGCCTCGTCTTCACGCTGGAGCCCTTCCTCTCGATGGGCGCCGAATGGGCCATCGACAGCAGCGACGGCTGGACCCTCTACGCCGACAAACGCAAGAGCCCCACCGTCCAGTACGAACACACAATGGTGGCGACGAAGAACGGCCCGATCATCACCACGCTGGCGGCGTAAGACCTAGAGCACCCGCCCCGGATTCATCCTTCCATCCGGGTCCAGCGCTTTCTTCACCGCGCGCATCATCTCCATCTCGATCGGAGATTTCCGCCAGGCCAGCTCATCGCGCTTGAGCCGCCCGATCCCATGCTCGGCCGAGATCGAACCGTTCAGGCTCGCGATCAGATCGTGGATCGCCTCGGAAACCTTCAGCCCCTCTTTCGAGACGAACGCATCCTGATCCACGCCGGCAGGCGGCGTCACATTGAAATGGATGTTGCCATCGCCCACATGCCCGAACGCAATGATGTCCACGCCCGGCGCAGTCGATTGCGCCAGCGCCGCGCCACGATCCATGAACTCCGCCACGCGCGACACCGGCACCGACACATCATGTTTCAGCGCCTTGCCGTGCGCGCGCTCGGCCACCGCGATGTTCTCGCGGATCTTCCAGACCATCGCCTTCTGGCTTTCGTTCTCGCAGATCACCGCATCCGCCGCGACGCCCTTCTCGATGGCGTCCCCCAGCAGCGTTTCCATCATGTCCCGCGCGCCCTCTTCGCGCGGCAGCGACAATTCGATCAGCACCCGCCACGGCATCACCGTCGGCAAGGGATCGCGCGTATCCGGGATGTGCTTCAGCACCAGCTCAAGCCCCAGCTTCGGAATGATCTCGAACCCCGTCACCGCTCCACCCGTCGCAGCCTTGGCAATCTGCAACAGCTCCACCGCCTTCGCCGGTGACTCCACCACGGCCCACGCCGTCTCTTTCACCGCAGGCTTCGGGAACAATTTCAGCGTCGCCGCAGTCACAATGCCCAGCGTACCCTCAGCACCGATAAACAGATGCTTGAGGTCGTACCCCGTATTGTCCTTCCGCAAGCCGCGCAGGCCATTCCAGATCCGCCCATCCGGCATCACCGCTTCAATGCCCAGCACCAGATCGCGCATCATCCCATAGCGCAGCACGCCCACGCCGCCCGCATTTGTCGAGATAAGTCCGCCAATCATCGCCACGCCCTGCGCGCCCAGCGACAGCGGGAACAGCCGGCCATTCTCGTCGGCAATCTCCTGAGCCTTCGTCAGGATCACGCCAGCCTCCAGCGTCATCGCATCATTCAGCGTATCGACCTCACGCACCTTGTTCATGCGCTTCAACGAGATCAGCACTTCGCCCTGCGGCACCGATCCATTGACCATGCCCGAGTTCCCACCCTGCGGGTTCACCGCAAAGCCATACTCGGCGCACAAGGTCATCGCTTTCGAGACTTCCTCAGTCGTCGCCGGCTTCACCAGCACAGGCGTCGATCCCTTCCAGCGCCCGCGCCAGTCGGAGATATGCGGATCGATCTCCACCGGATCGGTAGATACGCCCTTCGGCCCCAGCGCCTCGGTCAGCCGGGCGATGAACTCGGATGTGCGCGTGCCCAGATCGTCAGCCATGCGGAACTCCTAACCGACCAGATCCTGCTTCTTGCAGCTTCGTATGCCGGTCACAACCTTGGTCGTGACAAACACGCTGTCGAACTCTCCATCGAACCGGAAACCCTTGTCGGTCTTCCGGGTCTGATAGCAGGCAGGCGTTTTATACCCATCGTCCTCATAGGCAAAACACGCCTCTCCCTTCGGCGAGATCGTCAGCCGCCCATGCTGAAGTCCATCGGGCGTCTCATAAAGCGTATCCCCGCCCGGCTCGATGCATTCGCGCCATGAGAAGCCAAAGCTCGGCGAGAACCCGGTCATCTCGATCCCGAACAGCGACTTCTTGAGCTGGTCCGCATTCATCACCGGCCCGCCCTTGGCCAGCTGCGCCAGCGCCGGCGCACCCGCCAGCGCCACCCCAACCAGTCCTGCAATCAAGCCAACACGCATAAAGCCGCTCCGCATACGAAAGCAGCCTGCCATAACCCTGCGCCCTAACTAAGGCTTCTTCGGCATCCGCAGCACCCATTGCTGCTCCGGGATCAGCTTGCACGCATTCGTCCGCAGAACGTCGCGCCCGTTCTCGTTCACCAGTTCGATGCACTGCACCCCGGCATTCACGACCTGCCCCGTCTCCATGACGAACCACTTCTGCCCCGGCTCATCCCGACAGTCGCCAAGCCGCAGAGCCCCGAAGGCGTACCCGCCGGAGAAACAGCTGCTCTTCAGCCGCATCTGGCCAATGGCCTTTGCATCCAGACTGATCACCTGCCCGTAATTGTCGGTACAGGGATAAAGCCCCACGCCCGTATCATGCCCAATGCACATGCCCGGCCGCGCCTTCGATTCCAGCGACGCCTCGACCACATTGGTGAAGTCCACATAACGGACCTTCCACTGATGCGCCTGCCCCTCGCGCGGACACTCCCCGCCAAAGATCATCGTCCCCGAAGCGCTCACCTGCCCCATAAGCGAAATGCACCGCCCCGCGGCGCTGCGCAGTTCTCCCTCGGCATTCATCGTCCAGCTCTGCGCAGGCGAGCCATCGCAGGTTTCGGCAAACAGCTGCGGGTAATATCCAGTCCCACGCGGGGCGAGACATTTGCCGCCATTCCGGATCGGCCCCGGCTCAAGGCCCGGCGTCACGAAGAACTGCCGCTCCGTGCCATCGCACGGCATGCTCACCGACCCGGCGTCCGATAGCGTCAGGCACATGCCGGGCAACCGCTCCGGCTGCAGCGTCATCCGCCCCTGCACGCCACTGCCGACCTGCGCCACTGCAGGCGCCGCCAGCAGGCTTAGCCCCGCCACAAGAATTGCTACTATCCGCATATAGCGCCCCCACATTCCGCCCACTTCACCGCACCGGAGGATTCCTTCAAGTCCCGCCCGCATATCAACCAGCCGTGCCTTGACGCAGCCCCGCCAGAACGGTCCAACCACTGATAGATAAAAGGAGACGCCCATGGCCTACGCCCCGTTCAACCTCGAAGGAAAAGTCGCGCTGATCACGGGCGGCAATCGCGGCATCGGGTTCGGCTTCGCCGAGGCACTCTACGAAGCCGGCGCAGCCGTCGCCATCTGGGGCTCCAACGAAAAGAACAACCACGACGCCGTCGCGAAACTGGGCAGCGGCGCCAAGGCCTGGACCGTCAACGTCGCCGACGAGACACAGGTCGCCGCCGCCATGGCCGACGTGGTCAGCCATTTCGGCCGCATCGACAGCGTTTTTGCCAATGCCGGCATCGGCGGCGGCGCGAAGTCCTTCGCCGAATTCCCGACCGACACCTACCGCCGCGTGCTCTCCGTTAACCTTGACGGCGTCTTCTTCACCCTCCGCGAAGCCGCCAAGCACATGATCGAGCGCGCTCAGGCAGGCGATCCCGGCGGCTCGCTTGTCGGCCTTGCCTCACTCGCAGCCATCGAAGGCGCCGCCCGCAACGAGGCCTACGCCGCAACCAAGGGCGCGGTTGTCTCCATGATCAAATCCATCGCCGTCGAACATGCGCGCTATGGCATCCGCGCTAACTCGATCCTGCCGGGCTGGATCGCAACGGACATGACTCAAGGCGCACAGGACAGCACAGCCTTCGCCGAGAAAGTCATTCCGCGCGTACCGATGCGTCGCTGGGGTGAGCCGAAGGACTTCGGCGGCATCGCTGTCTATCTGACATCCGATTGCTCAAGCTATCACTCAGGCGACAGCTTCGTCATCGATGGCGGATATTCCATTTTTTAATTCGCCAGTTTGCTTTTCGCTCTACCCATCTGCGGAGCGGGTGCTAAGAGAAAGCGTGCCTGAGGGGGCGTGAGCGTTCGAGATGAACGCAAACCGGAGCCCGGCCCTCGGCATGATCTCTGACAAGGACGATGACGCTCTCGCGCTGAAGGATGCTGCACATCCTTCAGTCGAAAATCTCTCTGTAGGCGAAGCGTCATCATCCACAGCAGGCATCACGCGACGCTTGGATTTGCGAGCTTTGACGCCGCTACTCGCCGCTTTGGCTACACAGGCTTGCGGCGGCGGCGGAACGCGTGAAGGTGAAAATCAGATCGCTACTGCAACGCCAGCAGCATCGACCGACACAACGCCAACATCATCGCCGCCTGCAGTGCCGCCTTCACCGCCTTCACCACCCTCGCCGGCGTCACCGCCCACCCCGACCGGCCCGGTGTCGGTGCAGGATGCGTCCCGTTTTCTGGTGCAGGCGAGCTTCGGCGCGACCATGCCCGAGGTGCAGAAGGTCGCAAACGCAGGCTATGGCGCATGGCTCGACGCGCAGTTCCGGACCCCGCGCGCCGCAACCCACATCTCGTTCCCACGCCGTGACTACGAGATGCTGTGGGGCACGATCGAAAGCTTCTGGACGCAGGCCGTGCGTGGACAGGATCAACTCCGCCAGCGCACCACGCTCGCGCTCTACGAGATTTTCGTCGTATCCGGCGCCAATGGCGACCTTGGCTTCTACGCCGAGCCCATAGCCGCCTATCTCGACATGCTGTCGGACAACGCCTTCGGCAATTTCCGCACGCTGATCGAAGCCGTCGCGCGTTCGCCCTCCATGGGCTTCTTCCTGTCGCATCTGGGCAATGAGAAGGAAGACCCGACCACCGGCCGCATTCCGGATCAGAACTTCGCGCGCGAGATCATGCAGCTGTTCACCATCGGCTTGTGGGAACTCAACGCCGATGGCTCGCGCCGCCTCGACAGCGCAGGCCAGCCGATCCCGACCTATGGCCAGGCCGAAGTCGTCGGCATGTCGCGCGTGTTCACCGGCCTGAGCTGGAACGCCAACTGGTGGGGTGGCTACGACTTCGAGAAGCCCATGGTCCACTACGCCGAACACACGTCGATGAGCGAGAAGCGGATCGTCGGCGGCGTGGTCATCCCGCCCAACACGTCCGGCCCCGACAGCCTGCGCATCGCGCTCGATACACTCTTCAACCATCCGAACACCGCGCCCTTCTTCGGCGAACAGCTGATCAAGCGGCTTGTCACGTCCAACCCCAGCCGCGCCTATGTCAGCCGCGTCTCCGCAGCCTTCACCAACAACGGCGCGGGCGTACGCGGCGATATGCGCGCGATCCTCAAGGCCGTTCTCCTCGATCCCGAAGCGCGCGACGCCGCCAAGACGCAGGAGCCGACCTGGGGCAAGCTACGCGAACCGATCCTGCGTTTCTCGGCCTGGCTCCGCGCTTTCAACGCGACCAACTCGCAGGGCCGCCTGGTGCTCTATGGCTATAACGACCCGATGAATGCGATGGGCCAGCCGACGCTAAGGCCGCCATCCGTGTTCAACTATTTCCGTCCGGACTATTCCCCGCCAGGCAGCATCCGCACCGCCAGCCTCGTCGCACCCGAATTCCAGATCCAGCACGAGAGTTCGAGCACAGCCTACGCCAACTTCATCGGCCAGCTCGCCGCGAAGGGTTTCGACGTCAGCGAGCGTCACCCGGACATCCTGCCTGTTCAGCCGAATTACTCAAACGAGCTGCCGCTGGCCAGCAATCCCGACGCCCTGCTCGACCACCTCAATCTCGTGCTGATGGGCGCGCAGCTCTCGTCTATCACGCGCACCATCATCAAGACGGCTATCGAGGCAATACCGGTAAGCGCAAGCGATGCTCCGTTGCGACGCGTGCAGACCGCAGTGGCGCTCTGCATGATCTCCCCCGACTTTGTCGTTCAGAAATAACGAGGCCAACCCCATGTCCTCACCTTCCGATTTCGACTCCAACGATCGCGCCCACGGCAGCGCCACACGCCGCCAGGCCCTGAAGACGCTCGGCCTCGCAACCGCCGTCGGCGTGCCGATGCTGACGCCCACCGTCGCCACAGGCGCCGCTGCCGCACAGACCGCCGACGACTACAAGGCGCTTGTCTGCATCACGCTGATCGGCGGCAACGACCAGTCCAACACGGTCATCCCGCGTTCGGGCGGCGCATATTCCAGTTATCAGGCTGCACGCCCCACACTGGCCATTCCGTCCGCGAACATCCTGCCGATCTCGCCCACCGGCTTCTCGGGCCCCGAGCTTGGCCTCTCGCCATCCCTGCCCGGCCTGCGCACGCTGTTCGAGCAAGGCCGCTGCGCCGTGGTGGCCAATGTCGGCACGCTCGCCGAGCCGATGACCCGCGATCAGTGGAAAGCTGGTTCCAAACGTGCGCCGCGCCAGCTCTTCTCGCACTCCGACCAGTACACCATCTGGGAGTCGGGTCTCGCAGATCGCGTATCGGAAAGCGGCTGGCTCGGCCGCCTCGGCGACATGACCGCCAACGCCTTCAACCCGTCCAGCCAGCTCTCGATCACCATGTCGATCGCCGGCACCACGCAGATCCTGGCAGGCAACCAGACGATCCAGTATCAGGTCTCCTCCGGCGGTGTCGCCCGCGTGCGGGACGTGAACTCGCTCTACGGATCAGCCGCTGGCGGCGCCGCCTTCAAGCAGCTGTTCACGATGGCCGGCCCCAACGTCTTGCAGGACGGCCTGTCCTCAATCACCACTCGCGCCCTCAGCAATGCAGCACTGGTGGAAACCGCCCTCGCGGCACAGCCCGCCCTGACCTCCGTCTTCCCCAACACCGACATCGGCAATCAGGCGAAAATGGTCGCCCGCATGATCGGTGCGCGCAAAGCGCTGCAGCAGCGACGCCAGATCTTCGTCATCGCCATGGGCGGCTGGGACATGCACAACTCCCTGACCGAGGAACACCTGCCGCGCCTGAAAGACCTCGATGCCGCCATGAGCGCGCTCTACGCCGCCACGGCGGAGATGGGCGTCTCCAGCAATGTCACGCAGTTCACTGTCTCGGAGTTCGGCCGCTGCCTGCAGCACAATGGCCGCGGCTCCGACCATGGCTGGGGCAGCCACCACTTCGTCGTCGGCGGCGCCGTCCAGGGCCGCCGCGTGTTTGGCAATTGGCCAACGGTTGCGCTCAATACCGCCGAAGACGCCGGCAATGGCGCGCTGGTGCCCACCACCTCGCTCGACGAATACGCCGCAACGCTCGCCCGCTGGTTCGGCGCAAGCCCGACGCAGCTCGGCACGGTGATGCCGAACCTGTCCCGCTTCGCAAACCCGAACCTCGGCTTCCTCGCTTAAGGCGGCGAGCCGGGGAAAACTTTAGTTATCCCCGGGGGTCCTCGCCCGATGTAAGTTGGCGCGATGACAGATCTCGCCACCCTTCGCCGCGCCATGCGCATGACGCGCCCGCCATCACCGGCGCAGCCCAGCCTGAATACCAGCGCCAGCTCCGCGGTAATGGTTGGAACTTCTGCGATTGATCCCGCGCAGTCCCATCGTCACTTCACGATTATCGATAAAATTGCTCGCCACTCGTTTCGCGCGTTGCTATGCCTTTGCGCAATTAGTCAGGACAAGAAGAGCCCATCCATGATGAAGCTTCGCCTCGCCGCCTCCTCCGCAATCGCCGCCCTCGCCCTCTCCGCCTGCGGCCCGAACGAGCCAGCGGCCACCAGCCTCGCTGCCTGCGGCGGCAATGATGTGCCTGCAGCAGCGCAGACCGGACCCGGCCTCTCGATCCAGCCGCTGCAATTCACCTGCAAGAAGCTTGAGAACGGCCTGCGCGTTTACGCGATGCCGGATTCCAACACGGCCAGCGTCTCGGTCGCCGTCTGGTACGATGTCGGCTCGAAGGACGATCCGCAGGGCCGCTCGGGCTTCGCCCACCTGTTTGAACACCTGATGTTCAAATCGACCACCAACATGCCGCCCGAAACCTTCGATCGTCTCACCGAGGACGCCGGCGGCTTCAACAACGCCTCCACCTGGGACGATTTCACCAACTACTTCGAGACCGTCCCCGCCAACCATCTCGAGCGCGTGCTCTGGGGCGAGGCCGAGCGCATGGGCTCACTGGTCATCGACGACGCCAACTTCAAATCCGAGCGCGACGTGGTGAAGGAGGAGTTCCGCCAATCCATCCTCTCCAACCCGTACGGCAAGCTGCTCGGCCTCTACATGACGCAAGCAGGCTTCAACGTTCACCCCTATGGCCGCCCCGGCATCGGCTCGATCGAGCAACTCGACGCCGCCACGGTTGAAGACGTGCGCGCCTTCCACGCCGCCTACTATCGCCCGGACAACGCCGTGCTCGTCGTCTCCGGCAACTTCACCGAGGCGCAGCTTGAAGGCTATGTGAAGAAATACTTCGCCGGCATCAAAACGCCGGATCGCCCGATCCCGCGCGTGACCGCCGTTGAACCTGCGCGCACCGAAGCCAAGTCCTACACCGTCTACGAACCCAACGTGTCCCTGCCCGCCGTCGCAGTCTCGTGGCCACAGCCAGCCGCGAACAGCCCCGACATCGCCGCCCTCATGCTGATGGATGCGATCATGACGACGGGCCAGTCCTCTCGCCTCTACAAGTCGATGATCTATGAGCAGCAGGTCGCCGCCGATGTCGGCTCGACCTTCTCGGTCACAGCAGACCCGGGCCAGTTCGGCCTCTACATGATCCTCGCCGGCGGCAAAACAGCCGATCAAGGCATCACCGCGCTCAACGCCGAAGTCGCCCGTATGCGCGACACGCTGGTCACGCAGGCCGAAATCGACGAAGCCCGCAACGAGCTGATCACCGGCACGCTGCAAGGCCGCGAAACCTCCGATGGCCGCGCCGACGAACTCGCGCGCAGCGTCATCCTCTACAAGAACGCCAAGGCGTCGGACGAACTCCTCGCCAAGCTGCAGAGCGTCACCGCCGCCGATATCCAGCGCGTCGCCCAGCAGATCTTCGACGTGAACAAGTCGGTCACGATCAAATACCTGCCCGAGGAAGATCAGAAAGGCGCGAAGGAAGATACCTTCGCCGACTCGCCCACGATCCAGACCTCCAAGATCGAGATCGCCGCAGCCGATATCCCGACCTACACCCTCGCTGCTGAAGCCGACCGCCTCGCCCCGCCGGAAGCAGGCGCACCTGTCGAAGCGAAAGTCCCCGGCTCGTCCGAGAAGACGCTGGCCAACGGCCTGCGCGTCATCGTCGCCAACAAGCCCGGCTTGCCGCTGGTCAGCGCCAGCCTGCGCCTCTCCACCGGCAGCGCCTATGACCCCGCCGGCAAGGCTGGCCTCGCCTCCATGACGGCAGACCTCGTCACACGCGGCACCACCACCCGTTCCGCCACGCAGATCGCCAGCGAGATCGAAAGCCTCGGCGCAGACATCGGCGCAGGCGCAGGCGCCGATGCAACCGACGTCTCGATCTCGACCCGCTCGGACAAGATCACCGACGCCTTCGCCATCATGGCGGACGTGGTGCTCCACCCCGCCTTCGCCGCCGAAGAACTCGCCCGCGCACAACGCGAAACACTCGACGGTATCGAACTGGGGATGAGCTCGCCGCGCACAGTCGGCAGCCTCGTCATGACCCGCGCCCTCTTCGGCGCCGGCCCCTATGGCGGCGTCGCGACGAAAGCCTCGGTGTCGTCACTCACCAAGGAACAACTCGCCGCCTTCCACTCCGCCAACTGGCGCCCGGATGCTGCGATCCTCGTCATCGCCGGCGACATCACGCCGGATGCAGGCTTCGCTCTCGCTGAAAGCGCCTTCGGTGGCTGGGTGAAACCCTCGCTGCCGCTGCCGCCGCAAGCTGCTGCCGGCGCAGCCATCCCGCCCCGCGCGCTCACCGTCGACATGCCGAAGATCGGCCAGGCTGTCGTCTTCCTCGGCCGCGTTGGTCCTGCCCGCATGGCGGAGGATTACTTCCCCACCGTCGTCGCCAACAACGTGCTCGGCGGCGGTTACTCGGCCCGCCTCAACTCAGAGATCCGCATCAAGCGCGGCCTCTCCTACGGCGCCAACTCCGGCCTCACCGCCCGCAAACTGCCCGGCCCGATCACCGCCGCAGCGCAAACGCGCAACGACGCCGTGCCGCAAGTTGTCGACCTGATGGTCTCGGAATTCGCCCGCCTCGGCTCGGAGCCGATCCCGGCGAACGAGCTTGCTGCGCGCAAGGCCGTCATCATCGGCGGCTTCGGGCGCTCCGTCGAAACCACGTCAGGTCTGGCCAGCCAGTATTCGGCGCTTGCCCAGTTCGGCCTGCCGCTTGAAAAGCTGCAGACCTACTCGGCCGACATCAACGCGGTCACCGCCGAACAGGCCGGCGCCGCCGCGAAGGCTCACTACGATCCCGCCAACGCCACGCTGGTCGTCGTCGGCGATGCAGCCCAGTTCTGGGATCAGGTGAAGGACAAGCGCGCCGGCATGGAACGCCTGCCCATCGGCAAGCTGAAGCTCGACTCGGCAACACTGAAATAGCGATCGTTCCGACCCGCAAACAAAAACGCCCCGGCCAAAAGCTGGGGCGTTTCACTTTACACTGTCGTGATCCAGCCAGCTCAGACTAGAGCGGCGCGATCCCGCCGAATTTCACAGCAACCGTCATCACCAACAGCACGGTCAGCATGACCGCCAGCGCGATCATGGCCGTCACGACCCGCCCCTTGGTCAGCTCCAAGTCCGCGCTGAGATCAGTGAAATAAGAGCGCACGCTTGGCGCCTGAAAACCTTCGCCCATGAACCACGGGGCCAGCTTGCCGCCCACCCAGAGCGAAGCGCCCGTCAAAACAATGCTCGCAGAAAAAAGCACGATTGACGGGAACACCAGCCCAAGTTCGACGTTCATTACGGTTAGGTTCCCAACAACTCCAGCGCCATCAGGAATGAATCAAGCTGTGACTTCCATCAAGCAGCTTTAGCGCCGCAAGCTGCATTTTCAGACATCGCCCGGATCTTCCCAAGTGCGGTCCACAGTCGGCAAGTTCGCAGCCAACTCACCGTGAACTTCCAAGTCATAATAAGCGGCAAGCACCGCGACCTGAAAACAGACAGTGCTTCTCAGAGATCCTAACGCGACAAAGAAACCGGGGCTAAAGCGGTTTTCATAAGCGTTTTCAGCAAATCGAAAATGCTCGCGCTCCATAGTTTGGAACTGTGAGCACGCCTCGCGGATGAGTCTGATCGGCCCACAGCCAAAAGCCCGAGATCCCATTTCCTGCAGTGACTTGGTGCATTCACCGCGGATGAGGTTCGCGGAATAATGAACCTCCGACGGAATCTCCAAGTTCTCCGCGACAAACAAAACTCGCCGATCTTCCAGAAAAATGAGAAGTTTTCGAACGATCTCCGTGTCGGATGGCCCTGGGTCAGCCCATTGCACTCCACCAAAGGGAGTGCTGATCCCCGTAAGCCTCCGGGCCGCTTCGCCGGTGACTGTTACTACCTTCTTTGCTCGATTCATTCGGCCCTCCACCATGGTGGAGGAACAATACTATCGTTTCAGATTGCCGCAGAAGCGCTGGATGCGGCGGCAAGCCTCTTCCAGTTTCTCGGTCGACGTCGCGTAGGAAATCCGGAACGCCGGGCCAAGGCCGAAGGCCGAACCGAACACCACGGCCACCTTCTCTTCTTCCAGAAGCGCCGCCGCGAATTCCTCGTCATTGGTCAACGTCTTGCCGCCCGCCGACGTCTTGCCCATCGCTTTCGAGCAATCCGGGTAAACGTAGAACGCGCCTTCCGGCGTCGGGCAGACGAGCTCCTCGGTCTGGTTCAGCATCGAAACGACGAGGTCGCGGCGCTTCTTGAACAGCTCCTGGTGCTTCGGAATGAAGTCCTGCGTTCCGTTCAGCGCCTCGACCGCGGCCCACTGCGAGACTGACGACGGGTTCGACGTCGTCTGGCTCATCACCTTGGCCATGTTCTTGATCAGGGCCTCGGGACCAGCCGCATAACCGATGCGCCAGCCGGTCATCGAGTAGGCTTTCGAGACGCCGTTCATCGTCAGCGTGCGATCATAGAGCCGCGGCTCGACCTGCGCGATCGTCCAGAACTTGAAGCCGTCGAACACAAGGTGCTCGTACATATCGTCCGTCAGAATCCAGACCTGCGGATGACGCAGCAGCACATCGGCCAGCGCCTGCAGCTCCTCTTTCGTATAGGCCGCGCCCGACGGGTTGGACGGCGAGTTGAGGATCAGCCACTTGGTCTTCGGTGTAATCGCCGCTTCGAGCGCAGCCGGCTTCAGCTTGTAGTTGTCGCTGGCCTTCGCTTGCGCGAACACCGGCGTGCCGCCGCACATCAGCGCCATTTCCGGATAGCTCACCCAGTACGGCGTCGGAATCACCACCTCGTCGCCGGGGTTCAGCGTCGCCACGAAGGCGTTGTAGATCACCGGCTTGCCGCCCGGCGACACGTTCACCTGGCTCGGCTTGTATTTCAGGCCATTCTCGCGCTCGAACTTGGCGCAGATCGCCTGCTTCAGCTCCGGAATGCCGTCGACGTCAGTGTATTTGGTCTTGCCGTCCTGGATCGCCTTGATCGCGGCCTGCTTGATGTTTTCCGGCGTATCGAAGTCCGGCTCGCCTGCGCCGAGGCCGATCACGTTCTCGCCTTTTGCCTGAAGCTCCCTCGCCTTCTGCGTGACCGCGATGGTGGCGGAGGGCTTGATCCGTTTGAGCGATTCCGAGACCGGGGCGGACATGGACGTTTCTCCAGATTTATGGCGCGGCTGTACGCTGTTCCGACCGGAGAAAAAAGGGCCGGAACGAGGCAGTACCCACCCTGTTCGCAATTTAATAGGCAGCAGGGGTGGCCAGCCGCCTTTCAAAACAAAAACCTGCAGCGGCCCACGCTCATTTTACAGTGGGAGCCGTTGTGTTCTGCCCCATCTTCATATGTATCGACAGGAAAACGGAGGACCTCAATGCAATTCCTGAAGCTTGGGATGACAGCCATCGCCAGCGGCGTTCTGGCTACCCTGGCGATTTCGACGCCAGCCTTGGCTCAACCGAAGCCGCCGCAACTGACCAAGTCGGTCGCAGGGCCGCTGAATGACGCCCAGAAAGCTTCTGTCGCCAAAGACTGGGCGACAGCAAAAACCAAGCTCGATGCAGCCACTTCGCAAGCGAAGACCCCGCAGGACAAAGTCGCGATCGATAAGGTCCGCGTCTACATGCAGTCCGAGACCAAGGATCACGCTGGCCTCGCTGCCACGCTGGAATCGCTCCTCGCAAGCGGCCTGATCACGCCGGAAGAAACGAAGCAGTATCGCGGCGTTCTCGCCAAGGCCTACGGCGACGCTGGTGACCAGCCGAAGTCGATCGCCGCCTTCCGCACCTACCTCAACGCCTATGGCGGCAACCAGGAGCAGTACATTGCTCTGTCGGCCGACGCCGTGAAGTCCAAGGACTACACGAACGCCCTCGCCGACGCGAAGAAGGCCATCGAAGTCTCGACCGCCGCCGGCCAGACGCCGACCGATACAGCCTACCTGCTGCAGATGCGCGTCTACAAAGACCAGAACGACATGGCGAAATACTACGCCGTGGAAGAAGAACTTGTTCTCGTCCATCCGAAGGTCGACTACTGGAAAGAGCTGATCGGCTTCCGCGTCCAGGACTCGCCGAACTATGGCGGCCCGGTTCGCCTCGACCTGTTCCGCGCCATGCAAGCCGCTGGCGTTCCGCTGACTGCCGATGAAAAGCGCCGCGCAGTCGACGAAGCCATGAAACGCGGCCTTCCGGCTGAAGCGCTCGCCCTGCTCGAACCGGCGATCGCTGCTGGCGAACTCGGCTCGAACCCGGACGATCAGGACAACCTGAAAAAAGCCAAGGCCCAGATCGGAACCGACAAGGCCAACCTCGACAAGGAAGCCGCCGACGCCCTCAAGAAAGGCAACGGCATCGCGCTCGCCAACATCGGCGAAGCAATGATGACGCACAGCGACTACCCCAAAGCCATCGAGCTGATCAAAACCGGTCTCGACAAAGGCATCGCCAATGCGGCCGAAGCCGACATTGCTCGCCTGCACCTCGGCATCTCCGAGTACCGTGGCGGCGACAAGGCGGCCGCCCAAGCGACCTGGGCGACCGTCAAAGCCGATAACGGCGCTGGCGCTCTTGCCCAGAACTGGATTCTGATCTCGAAGCTCAACAAGTAGGCTGCGAGACCGACCAACAGAAACGGCCCGGCGCGCAATCAGCTCGCCGGGCCGTTTTGCGTTTGAGTCTCAACTATCGCCGCTATTCGAGCCCGAGCTGACGCGCGAGATAGATGTAGTGCCGCGCCCAACGTGCAGAGTTGAGCAGCGGATCTGAATCATTCGAGTGACCGCCATTGGTCTCCTCGAAGTACAGCGCCGGATACCCCATCGCCTGCAGCCGCGCCGCGAACTTGCGTGCGTGGCCCGGATGCACACGGTCATCATGCGTGTTCGTGGTGATGTAGACCTCGGGATACTTCGCGCCCTCGCGCAGGTTCTGATAGCCCGAATACGCCGCGATCCACTTGGCCTCCGCCGGAATACGCGGATCGCCATACTCGCCCATCCACGACGCTCCCGGCGGCAACTCCTGATAGCGCAGCATGTCGACCAGCGGGCTTTCGATCACCGCGCCGCCGATCAGGTCGGGCCTCTGCGTCAACGTCACCGACGTCAGCACGCCGCCATTCGATCGGCCATAGATCGCAAGATGCTTGGCCGACGTGATCTTCCGCACCGCCAGATCCGCCGCCACCGCGGCGAAGTCATCAAACGCCTTCTGCCGATTGCCCTTCAGCGCCGCCTGATGCCAGGCCGGACCGAACTCGCCGCCGCCGCGGATGTTGGCGACGACATAAGCCCCGCCCTTCTCCAGCCACAGCTTGCCAAGCTCCGGCTTGTAGACCGGCGGGTAAGACACCTGGAAGCCGCCATAGCCGAACATCACGGTTGGAGTGGAGCCATCCAGCGGCTTGTCCTTCGGACGCACCACAAAATACGGCACCTTCACGCCGTCGCGCGATGTCGCCTCGAACTGCTCGACCGCGTCTTTCGATCCATCGAACTTCGCAGGCGATTCCTTCACGACCTCCGCCTTGAACGCATCAACATTCGCAAGGCTCAGCATGGAAGGCGTCAGGAAGCCCTCGTAGGAATAGAACAACCGCCGGCTCTCGCGGCTCGACGAACCCAGATGCACAGCGGAATTCTCCGGCGCCGGCAGCGCCGTTTCGCTCCAGCCGCCGAACTCGCCCTTGTCCGTGAATACCGACACCCGGCCGCGCACATTGTCATAGAGCGCCGCCACGACCCGATCGTCGAACACCATGACTTCATCCACCGATTGGCGCGCAGTCGGCTCGAAGATCGAAATGTCCTTGGTGGTCAGCACAGCGCCCACGCCCGGCGGCGGCGGGCGCAGCATCCCCATCGGCACAGCCATCAGCGCGCCGGACGGGGCCGTCGCATTGTTGAACCGCCACGCCTCCTCGATCGAAAACACCAGACGCGGCTGCCCGCTCGACAGCACGCCCCGCACAGTCACAAGCGGCGGCAGGTCGAGCCGCACCGGCTTCGTACCTACCAGTTCGTAGGTTTCCTGCCGGTAGGTATCGAGCGGCCGCGAGATGATCGTCGCCACCACCTGCCCAGATCCCGAACGCATAACGTCAGCGCTGACGCCATAACCGCCATCCCGCGCCGAGCCGCGGAACACTTCGACGGCGTTGGAGAGCTTCTGCCCCCGGTTCAGCGCCTTCACGATGAACGGATACCCACTCTCCGTCAGCGAGCCGGGTCCGAAATCGGTTGCGACCAGAATTGTGTCGTTATCCATCCACGAAATGCGGTGCTTGCCTTCAGGCAGGCTGAACCCGTTCGTGACGAACTTCTTCTCCACCGTGTTGAACTCGCGGACGACCACCGCATCCTTGCCGCCATCCGACAGGCTGACGAGGCAGCGCGTCTCTTCCGGCGGCAGGCAATCCACGCCCTTGTAGATCCAGTTCGCCCTCTCCCGCTTCGCCAGCGCATCGATATCCAGCACGGTCTGCCACTTCGGCTTGTCGCTCCGGTAGCTCTCCAGCGACGCATGCCGCCAGACGCCGCGCACCTGCTTCGCGTCCTGCCAGAAATTGTCGATGCCATCGTCCCGGAAGGTCGGCCGCGGCGTGCGGTCCTGCGCCGTCAGGATTTCCTGGGCTTGCTTGCGGAACGTCTCATAGCGCGGATCGCCTTTCAGCACGGCTTCCGTCCTGGCGTTCTGCTCCTTCACCCAGTCGAGCGACTTCTTGCCGTTCACATCTTCCAGCCACAGGAACTCGTCCGCCGCCTTGACGGTGTCCGGCGCAAGATCCTTCGGCATATGCGGCGGCGGCGAAGCAGGCTGAGGCGCCTGCGCAACCTGCGCCGACTGCCGCTGCGCCGGTTGAGCCGCAGCCGACTCACTCGCCTGCTCAGTGGTTGCAGCGCACCCAGCCACGCCAAGCGCAAAAGCCGCCATCGCGATGCCAGCAAGAAGTCTCTTCAAGTCATGTCTCCCGTGTCGTGTCGCGGAACGCATGCGTTTCCCGCACCAGGATTGCTTGGTCGTTAGCTAGCACACCTGCGAAGCTATCTTCCACTTAACGCTTGGTACGACGCCGCCACAATCGTCTTCGCTCCGCCGCAGTCGCCGCCACAACGTCATGCCGCGATCAACAGGCGAACGCGGTCACATTGTCTTGTCTGCATCTAAGGGGCTGGGACCCCCCGATGGAACAGATGAAAACCTCAACAACATATGGACTGCGCACGCACCCGGCTCTTGCAGGCGCGCTGCTCGCTGCTACCTGCCTCGTGCCCGCCGCCTACGCGCAGCAAACGCGTCCTGAATCAACCAGGGACGGGACCGTGGCCAAGTCCGAGGTTTCCTCGGGCTCGCTCCTCCTCCAATCGTCCGTGCCCGGCCGCTATGTCGAAGCCCCGCTGGTCGCCGCCGATGTAAAGATGGATATCGCCGGCCCGATCATCCGCACCAAGCTGACGCAACGCTTCACCAACCCGACCCAGCAATGGGTCGAAGGTGTCTACGCCTTCCCGCTGCCGGAAGGCGCCGCAGTCGACACGCTGAAAGTCATCATCGGCGATCGCTTCATCGAAGGCGACATCCACGAGCGCAAGGAAGCCCGCATCATCTACGAGCAGGCCGCCGCCAACGGCCAGCGCGCCGGTCTCGTAGAAGAAGAACGCCCCAACCTGTTCACCACCTCGCTGGCCAATATCGGCCCGGGCGAGACAGTCGCGATCCAGATCGAGTTCCAGGACAAGGCCCTGCTCGACAATGGCGTGTGGTCGACCCGCTTCCCGCTGGTCATCGGCCCGCGCTACAATCCCAAACCGAACTTCGCGCTCACGGCTGACCGCAATGGCCGCACGCTCTCCGTCACCGATCCCGTGCCGGATCGCGACCGCATCACCCCGCCGGTCCTGCATCCCGCGCACGAGCCGGGAGGCCCTGAAGGCCTGCGCCTGCCCGTCAATTTCGACATCTCGCTCGAAGCTGGCGTGCCCCTGGCCGACATCTCCTCGCAGAGTCACGGCCTTGTCGTCACCAAGTCCGGCGATGATAGCGCGCACATCCACCTGAAGGATGGCGAAGTCCCCGCTGACCGCGACTTCATTCTGTCGTGGAAACCCGAGCCCGCAACCGCCCCCACAGCGAGCCTGTTCCGCGAAACCCGCAATGGCGAGGACTACCTGCTCGCTGTCGTGAACCCGCCCGCGATCAGGACCACGGCCCAGCGCCGCGACCGCGAGACCATCTTCGTGATCGACAACTCCGGCTCCATGTCCGGCGAGTCGATGACGCAGGCCAAGCAGGGCTTGCTGCTGGCCCTCGATCGCCTCGCGCCGACGGATGAGTTCAACATCATTCGCTTCGACGACACGATGGAGCTGGTCTTCCAGACCGCTGTGCCCGCGAGCGAACAGAACCTCGCCCGCGCCCGCCGCTTCGTCTCGAACCTCGAAGCAAACGGCGGCACGGAAATGCTGCCCGCCCTGCGCGCAGCCCTGATCGACAACGACCGCAAGAACACCGAGGAAGTCCGCCAGGTGGTGTTCATCACCGACGGCGCCATCGGCAACGAGGACGAGCTGTTCGCCGCCATCCATGATGGCCTCGGCCGCTCGCGCCTGTTCACAGTCGGCATCGGCTCGGCGCCCAACGCCTATTTCATGTCGAACGCCGCCCGTCAGGGCCGCGGCACGTTCACCTTCATGGACGATGTCTCCAAGGTCGCCGAGCAATCCGCGAAACTCTTCGCCGCGCTCGAAAACCCGGTGATGACCGACCTTGAGGTGAAACTCCCCGCTGGCGCTGCCGACGCCTATCCCGCGCCCCTGCCAGACCTCTACTCAGGCGAGCCCGTCACCATGGTGATGCGCGCCAAGGACGTCACCGGCGATCTCACCTTCTCCGGCAAGCTCAACGGCAAAACGTGGAGCATGACGCTGCCCGTCTCCGCCGCCGGGCAAACCACGGGCGTCGCCCAGCTCTGGGCGCGCGCCAAGATCGCGAACTTCGAGGAGAGCCGCTATTCCGGCATCACGATGGAACAGGTCGATGCGGGCGTCCTCAAGACCGCGCTCGATTTCCACCTCGTCTCGCGCCTCACCAGTCTGGTCGCCGTCGACAAGACGCCGGCGCGCCCGGCCGGCGAAAAGCTCAATACGCGCCAGATCGCCAGCATGCTGCCCAAGGGCTGGGACTTCGGCGCGGTCTTCGGACCCGCCGCCGAAACGCGCGCCCTGCGCTTCGACCAGCTTCCTGATGGCGTGATGCAGAAGATCAACGCCCGCGCCACGCAGGACAAACCGAAAGCGGAACAGGACCTCGCCCTGCCGCAGACGGCCTCGGGCTGGGAGTTGATGCTCGCCTTCGGTCTTTCGCTCTTCGTGTTCGGCGCTGCGCTGTTGCGGCGCGGACGTTCGGCCATCGGCCTCCGGGGACAGGCTTCAACGCCAGTGTCGGGTCGATGAGTTCAACGTCCGCCCGCAGCGCGAGCTGACCGGCGGCCCGTCCTCCTGTTTGCCTCCGCCTCCGGGAGGGCGGGCTCAAGTTTAAGGGAGTGTCGTGATGAGTGACTGGTTCATGCGTACAGGCGCCTTCCTCGCAATCGCGAGAGATACGCCGCAGCCCGCGTCCAAAGCCGTGCACCAACTCAAGCCATCACGACACGCCTCGCCTCGCACCCTCACCGCCATCGCACTCCTGATCGCAGGAACGCTCATCGCGGCTCAAGCGCTCTACATTCCCGCCAAGGCGCAGGTCGCTCAGGTGCTGATGTCCAACGCCTGGGCCCAGCAGCTCAAGACCGGCGACCTCGCCCGCCCCTGGCCGTGGGCCGACTTCGCCCCCGCCGCCCGGCTCAACTTTCCAACCCAGAACC
The DNA here is from genome assembly GCA_036733305.1 of Hyphomonadaceae bacterium. Classification (GTDB taxonomy): domain Bacteria; phylum Pseudomonadota; class Alphaproteobacteria; order Caulobacterales; family Hyphomonadaceae; genus UBA7672. The sequence goes on along the minus strand of DAINAT010000006.1, from coordinate 33,442 downwards.
GCAGCGTCCTCGCCGTCACCGACGCATCCGGCGAAAGCCTCGCCTTCGGCCCAACCCTGATGGCCGCTTCGGTGAAACCCGGCGCAAGCGGCGTCGCCGTCTTCGCCGCCCACCGCGACACGCACTTCGCCTTCCTGAAAGACGTGAAGCCCGGCGATGAGATAGACGTCCAGCTGCAGGATGGCTCACGCCGTTTCCGCGTCACGGGCTCGCAGGTCGTCCGTTGGGACGCATCCGGCATCCACACGCAGGATGGCGGCGCGCCCCGCATCGCGCTCGTCACCTGCTGGCCGCTGGACGCGAAGACGCCCGGCCCGATGCGTTACGTCGTCTGGGCCGAGCTTATTCCGGAACCACTTTCAGCTTCCACGCCGTCTCAGGTTTGAGCCACTTCTTCGCGGCTGCCTGAATCTCGGCGGGAGTAATGCCGGCATAATCCGAGCCTTCGCTGCGGATATATTGCAGCCCCAGCCCGTTCTCGTGCGCATTGCCCAGAAGCTCCATCCAGTAGCCGACGCTGCTGGTAAAGGCGCGGCGATACTGCTCGATCTTCGGCGCGGTGATGCGCTGGATCTCCGACTCCGGCACCGGCTTGGTCGCCAGATCCGTAGCAATCGCCTGGATCTTCGCCTGCACGTCGTCGATCGTGTTCGGCGCGACTTCAAGCGCAACACCGATGAAACCGTAGTCCGGCAGGAAGCTGGAGAAATCGACCGTCTCCATCGGCGAGTAGGTCGCCCCACCCTCGGAACGGAACAGACGCGTAGCATTGTCGCGCAGCATCTGGGCCAGCACCATGCCGATCCGCTCTTCACGGATGTTCTTGAACGCGCCGGCATAGGTCGGCCAGGCGATCATCGCATAAGCCTGATCGGGACGACCTTTGTGCGGCATCACCACCGTTCCTGCCTTCGGGAATTTCACGTCGCGAAGACCCTTCGGCTCCGGTATTGGCTTGCGCGCAGGCAGGGCGCCCAACGTCTTGCCGACTTCCTGGATCACCGTCTCCACGCCAACATCGCCGATCACGATCACCTCGATCGGCGAGTTGTCGACGATCGGCTTGATGTACTTGACCGAGTCTTCCGGCTTCCAGCTGTCACGCTGCGCCTTGGTGTTGATCGTCCAGCGCAGGTCGCCCGAGTGCAGCAGCTGGTCCAGCTCACGCTCCAGCACGCCGCTCGGCGTCAGCTTCAGCGAAGCATCCGACGCATCCGCCGCCGCCATCCACGACGCCCAGTCATCGGCGCGATAGGCCGAGTCCGTGATCATCGCAGCCATCAACTGCATCTGCAGCGGGAAGTCCTCGCGTGTCGCCACGTTGAGGTTATCCAGCGAATAGGCGTCATCCAGCGTCCGCGCCACGGCAGCCGCACGCTTGCCCGCAAGGGTACGCGACTGCTCCGTCACGGTCAGCTTGTTGAGACCACCCGACGACCACAGCGACAGACCCATATCCGAAGCATCGATCACATTGATCGGCATCTGCAGACGGCCCCAACCCATGCGCACGCGCACGGAGATCAGGTCCTTGTTGGTCGGCAGCGGCTTGATCGTCAGCTTGACGCCATTCTCGTAGACCACCTTCGTGACGTTGAGGTCCGACACCAGCTCGCGAGTAGCGACCACGCCCGGCTTGCCGAAATCGGTGTAGGGCCACGGCTTCACAGCATCCGGCTTGTAGGCCGTGATGGGCGCAGCCATCGCAGCCTTGAACGCGTCACGCAGCCCCTGCTCGCCGCCCGGAGGGGGCGCAGCGCCGCGATAGGTCAACATCGGCGTATCGTTGAAGCGGGCCTTCAGCGCCGCATTCACTTCCGCCAGCGTGATCGTCGGCGCCTGCTCGAGAAGAAGCTGATACTGCTGCTGCAGCGAGATGAACGGGATATCCGCGTCGATCAGGTCGAGCGCGGTCTCGATCTGCGACACAGACGTGCCCGTCCTCCCGCGTTCGGCCTCGCGCTTCGTGGCGTCGAGACGCAGCTGCATCTGGCGATCCAGCTCTTCCTGCGTCACGCCGTATTCCAGCGCCTGGCGATGCGCCTTCACCATCACTTCGATCGTCTTGGCCACGTCCGTCACGCGCGAGGATGTCGCCATCTCGCCGCTCCAGACATGCGGAATCTGCGCCGGACTGGGGCTACCGATCAGTCCGGCAGGCCGTCCCGCAGCTTCGCTCAACCCCTGCATCCGGCGCGCAACGATGCCGGCGCCGATCTGGATGATCAGGTTGCGGCGCACTTCCGCCTTGGTCGGCTCGCGCTCTTTATAGGGCTCGAACCAGCGCAGCGTGATCGCCGTATCCGGCGCACCCGCCGTCACCAGCATCGACACATCCGGAGACGGCGGCTTCACCGTCACCGGCTTCGGATCAGTCCCGGCCTTGCCGCGACCTTTCCAGTCGCCGAACTGCGCCTCGATCTGCGGGATCAGCGTCTGCACATTCACATCGCCCACGACGAGCAGGATCGCGCGTTCCGGGCGATAGTATGCGTCGTAGAACCCGTGGATCGTTTCCGGCGTCACCGTCTCGATGACACTGCGCAGGCCGATCGGCGGCCGGCCATACGGGTGGTCGCCCAGCTGTAGCTTCAGCATCGCCTTCGAAGCCTCCAGCATCGGACCAGCCCGCGCCCGCTCCTCCGACAGCACAACGCCGCGCTCAGCATTGACCATCTCCGGCGCAATGCGCATCGCGCTCACGATCTCACGCGTGATCGACAGGCCCGTCGAGATGGACTCGGCATCGTTGCGGGCAAGGTCGAACTGGAAGGTCGTGCGGTCCGGGCCGGTCGACGCGTTGACGTCATCGCCCATCTGCAGGCCAAGGCCTTCAAGCACGCTGTTCAGCTTGCCGTCCGGATATTTCTCGGTGCCACGGAAAGCGAGGTGTTCAAGAAAGTGCGCCACGCCCTCTTCGCCCGGACGCTCCTGCATCGATCCGGCGTCGATCATCATGCGGATCGCCACCTGCCTCGGCGGCGTCCAGTTGCGCAGCACCAGATAGCGCATGCCGTTCGGCAGCGTGCCGAGGACGTAGTCAGGGTCATGCGGCAGGTCGCCACGGTCGCGCGCCCATTGCGACACAACCTCGACCGCCGGCTTGTTGGCCTGGATGGTGTGTGTCTGCGCGTTCGCAACAAGCGCTCCACCAGCCGCAGCCATCACGACCCCGGCAGCGACCCACCCGGCAACACGCTTCACGAACCGTCTCATCAATCCTCCGGGGAACTCTGCCCGTAACCTGCACTCCACCCCGTCAGGGGCCAAGCGCGCAAGCCTTGAAATGCTGTCCTGATCCCTCGCCACGCACAAGCTTGCCGAGCTTTTGGGAGCTACGGCGCAATAGCTTTGCGTCAACCAGCCCGTCAGCGTGGGCCGTTCAGCAAGGAAGTCGTCCTCTGTATTGAAATGGGCAATCACCCAATTGTGTTGCTTGAACCAGCCCCGCTTTCGCGAGCGACGTAAAGATCCCGAACCATCCCGGCAGATATTGGCAATTTCACGATCATTGTCAGTTCATCGGGTTGTTCCTCCCAGCCCAGCCCGGCGGCAGTTTCCGGCATCGCCAGCCCAAAAGCCGTCAACTCAGCCTCCGCCCTTTGCTACAGCGCGGCTTTCCTCATGACGGCGGGATAGCGCGCATGCAGGTTGCGTCATCCTTTTGTCTTGGGGCGTGGACTTGCCCACCCCACGCATCCCGCCTAACCCACGATGAGATGCGAGGGGTCTGATGCGCAATCACATTGCAGCCGTGTTCGGCCTCCTGGCCCTGGCCAGCTGCACAATGTCGCCAGCTCCCGCCCCGGCCGTGATTGCGACAACCGCCCCCGCCGCCGTCAGCGGAGCACCGATCGAGGTCAATATCCTCGCCATCAACGACTTTCACGGCAACCTTGAACCGCCCTCGGGCGGTGTGCGCGTGTTCAATCCTGCGGCTCCGCGCGAATGGGGCAACGTCCCCGGCGGCGGCGCACCACGTCTTGCTTCGGCTGTCGCCCAGCTTGCCGCGCGCAATCCCGCAAACACGATCATGGTGGCCGCTGGCGACCTCATCGGCGCCTCGCCGCTCCTGTCGAGCCTGTTTCATGACGAGCCGACCATCGAATCGATGAGCAAGATGGGGCTCGCCCTCACCGCCGTCGGAAACCACGAGTTTGATGAAGGCTGGAAAGAACTCCGCCGCATGCAGGATGGCGGCTGCCACCCCGTCGATGGCTGCAAAGGACCCGCTCCCTTCAAAGGCGCCGAGTTCCAGTACCTCGCTGCCTCAACCTATCTCGATAGCGGCGAGACGCTCTTCCCGCCCTACGCCATCCGCGAGTTCAGCGGCATCAAGGTCGGCTTCATCGGTCTCACGCTCGAGGGCACGCCGGATGTCATCACGCCCGCCGCGCGCGTCGGCATCAGCTTCAAGGACGAAGCCGAAACGGTGAACGCCCTCGTCCCGAAACTTCGCGAGCAAGGCATCGAAGCCATCGTCGTGCTCATCCACGAAGGCGGCTTCACCACCGGCGCACTCGATGATTGCCACGGCCTCTCGGGAACCATCGCCGAGATCGTTCCGAAGTTCGACAAGGCCGTCGACGTCGTCGTCACCGGCCATACCAACGGCATCTATATCTGCACCCTCGACGGCCGCCTGGTCACCAGCGCGGGCGCATACGGCACCCGTCTCACCGACATCTCGATCCTGCTCGATCCGAAGACGAAGGACATCATCGGCAAGAAGGCGCGCGATGTCCTCATCGCGGAAAGCGACTACGTCGAGGACCCCGCCCAACTTGCTCTGATCAGCGCCTACAAGACACAGGCAGAACCGCTGATGAAACGCGTCGTCGGCAAGTCGACCGTCGCCATCACGCGCTCAAGCAACAACCACGGCGAAAGCGCGCTGGGCGACATCATTGCCGACTCCATGCTGGAAGCCGCCCGCAAGGACGGCAGCAAGGTCGACATCGGCTTCATGAACCCGGGCGGCATTCGCACCGACATCCCCTACAGGGATGGCAACATCACCTTCGCCGACATCTTCGCCGTCCAGCCCTTCGGCAACGACCTTGTCACACTGACGATGACCGGCGCCGATCTCGAAGCGCTGCTGAAGCAGCAGTATCAGTCCGGCGGCAACAACATCCTGCAGGTGTCGGACGGTTTCAGCTTCACCTGGCGCCAGCCGACCGGAAAGCCGATCGAAATCGTGCCCGCCTCCATGAAGCTGAACGGCCAGCCCGTGGTCGCCACTCAGACCTACCGCATCGTGACCAACAACTTCCTCGCCGGTGGCGGTGACGGATTCACTGTCTTCAAGAACGGCAAGGACAGCGTCACCATCGCCACGGATATCGCCGCGCTCGAAGCGTGGGTGACCGCTCGTTCCCCGCTCGTGAACACGATCCGCGGCCGGATCACGCGCGCCCAATAATCAAGACAGGGTAGCTTTCATCAGAGCTGCCGCCTGCTCCGCTTCCGCGCGTCGTCCCGGCATCAGCTTCTGGCGCATCACCTCATAGCGCTCGCGCACATGCGGTGGCGCCAACTCGGGCCGTCCGCTGTCGAACGGCGGCGCAGGCGCGTACTCCAGTCCCAGCTGGATCGTCTGCGCCAGATCATCGCCGCCGATCTCGGCCAGCACGGTCAGCGCAAAGTCGATCCCCGCCGTCACACCGCCGCCAGTGATGATGTTGCCGTCCCTAGCCACCCGCGCCGGATCATGGATCGCGCCAAACACCGGCAGCAGCTCCGCATAACCCCAGTGGCACGCCGCCCGCCTGCCTGTCAGCAGTCCAGCAGCAGCCAGGATCAACGAGCCGGTGCACACCGACGTCACATACTTCGCGCCCAACGCCAGCCGCCGGACCTCGCCAACAAACGCCTGATCCTGCGCCACCTGCGTCGCGTTGATCCCGCCGGGAACACAGATGAGGTCACAACTCCCGACGTCCGCAATCTTCACCGTCTTGCCGAACGTGAGTCCATCCGCCGGAACATCGCCGCCTGCCGGGCTCGCAACAATCGTCTCCGAATTCGGAAGCCGGCTGAGGAACTGGTGCGGACCCGTAAAGTCGAGATGCGTCATGCCCGGATAGATCGCGAACACGATCCGGAATTTCTGTTCGGCTGCATTGGACATGGGGAGGAACCTCGCTTGACGCCCCAACCATGCCGGAACTAGCGTCTGGCTGAAATGACAACCTTCCCACGCTTTCTGCCAGAGGCCGGAATTTGCCCCGAACGCTCAAACCACGCTCCATCGGCGTCCTGATCTTCGAAGACTTCCAGCTGCTCGACGCCGCCGGCCCGATCGGCGCCTTCGAAATGCCGATGAGAGGCATGACCCCGCCGCCCTACGCGCTCACCGTCATCGCCCCGACACCCGGCCCCGTCCGCTCGTCCTCCGGCGCGATCATGATGGCCGAGCCGATCCCGAAACAGCCGAAATACGACACGCTCATTGTCGCCGGCGGCCTGGGCACGCGCGCCGCCATGCTGGACCCGAAGGTCCAGGCCCTCGTCCGCGCCGCCATGAAGGTGTCCCGCAGGGTCTGCTCGGTCTGCTCCGGCGCCTACATCCTCGCCCAGACCGGCGCGCTCGATAACCGCCGCGCCACCACCCATTGGGGCCGCACGCCGGACTTCCTGAAGCGATACCCCAACGTCAAACTGGAGCCCGACTGCATCTACACCCGCGACGGCAAGGTCTGGACCTCCGCGGGGATCACCGCCGGCATCGACCTCGCCCTCGCCCTGATCGCCGACGACCTCGGCGAAGAAGTCGCCCGAAGCTCAGCCCAGCAGCTCGTGGTTTACCACCGCCGCCCTGGCGGCCAGTCGCAATTCTCTGCTCTCCTGGACATCGAACGCACCGAAGGCCGCTTCACGCCCCTGCTCGCCTGGATGCGGGAAAGGCTGGAAGACCCGCTCCCGGTCGAGACGCTCGCTGCCCAATCCAACATGAGCCCCCGTAACTTCGCCCGCGCCTTCACCGCCGAAACCGGCATCACCCCGGCCAAGGCTGTCGAGCGCCTGCGCCTCGAAAGCGCCCGCGAGCGGGTCGAGCATGCGACTGACTCTATTGATGTTATCGCCCAGGACGTGGGCTTCGGAGATCCGGAACGTATGCGCCGCGCCTTCGTACGGGCCTTTGGTCAGCCGCCCCAGGCTCTGCGTAGATTGGCGCGTGCGGAAACAGTGGCGTCGGTAACGCAGACAGTCGAGTAGAACCCTTAAGCGCGCGGCTCGGAGTAACGAGCGATGCGGCTTTCCAGCTCTGCCAGGCGGGTGCGCCAGATCACCAGTTCGCGGGCCGTCAGTCCGCCTTGAGCCGGGGACACCGGCTCCAGCGAGGCCAATTCAGTGGCGATCCGCTCACGCCGTTCGCGGAGCATCTTCAGGGTCATCTCACGGGTTTCAACTTCGTGCATGCCGACAGCATAGGAAGCACGCACGCCATGACGAGTCGACTCGCGCACACGGCGAACACCGAATGCAGCTGTGGAGGCGCTGTGAGTAAGCGGTGCTCAGCGCCATGCAGATTCCGGCCGGAATCCAATCATCAGCACCACGTCATCGAACCTCAGGGAGAGACGATTTCCGCCAGCGTCACCTCGTTTCGGCGGCCGCTTTTCCATGTCACAATCTTCAACACGTAGTGAGGCGATATCCCGCTCCCGCCAGCTCGGAACCGCCCCCTCCGCCACGATCGAAATGACGGCTCCGTCCGCCCCCGATCACTCGGCGGGTGTCATCACCACCCGGCCGATAACCTTGCCGTCGCGCAGGTCATTGAGAGCGGCATTCACCTGCTCCAGCGGCCGCGTCTTGATCGGCACTTCGGGCGCCCCCGTGCGCTTCACCAGATCCAGCAGCTCGGCGATCTCCACCAGGCTGCCGACATAGCTGCCCTGCACGGTCAGCGCCTTCATCGGGAAGAACGGCGTCGGGATGGTCACATCGCCGCCGAACAGGCCGACCACGATCACCTTGCCGCCCTTGATCGCCGTATCGACGCCCAGCTTCACGGTCGGGCCCGCGCCGACAAAGTCGATCACCGCCCACGCACCGCCGCCCGTCGCCGCGCGGATCTGGTCCGCCGCATCCTTGGCTGCGCCGTCGATCACCTGCGTCGCGCCCGCAGCCTTCGCCGCCTCGCGCTTGGCCGGATCGATGTCCACCACGATGGTGGAATGCCCGCCCATCTTCTTGTGCAGCGCCAGCGCCATCAGGCCGACCCCGCCCGCGCCGATCATCACCACCGGCGCCTGCCCCAGCGTATCGGCAACCTTCTTCAGCGCACTGAACGCCGTCACGCCCGAACACGCCAGCGGCGCCGCCTTCTCCGGCGCGATCCCCGTAATGTCGAACAGATAGCGCGGATGCGGAACCAGCAAGTGCGTGGCGAAACCACCCCCGCGATGGATGCCCACGCTGCACGGCTTGGTGCAGAGGTTTTCCTCGCCGCGCTTGCAGACGATGCACTCGCCACACCCCATCCACGGATGGATCAAGCGAACGTCGCCAACCTTCACGCCTTTTACATCGGGCCCGACAGCGACAACCTCGCCGACATTCTCGTGGCCCATGGTCAGCGGCAGCTTCACGCCACGATCCTGCAGCCGCAGCTTCTGCCCGCCGCCAATGTCGTAATAGCCGTCCCAGATGTGCAGGTCGGAATGGCAGACACCCGCCGCCAGCACCTTGAGCACGACTTCCGCGCCCTTCGGCTCCGGCGTCTCCCGCTCCATCCGCTGCAGCGGCGCACCGCACTCACACACATCAAAGCTAAGCATGACGGCCTCCCGGTTATTTACCGGGAGACTATCGATGTGTCTGCTTGAGTGAAAGACTTAACCCCGCGCGATAACCGCGTCGGCTTCGACTTCGACCAGCCACTCTGAATTGATCAGGGCGTTGGTCCCGAGGAAGGACGTCACCGGCTCGATGTCCTTGAACACCTCGCCATGCGCCTCGCCTGCTTCCTTCCAGCGGCTCATGTCCGTCAGGAAGATACGCGTGCGAACGACATGCTTGAGATCGGCGCCGGCCTGAACCAGCGCGCCTTCGATGATCTCGAAGCAACGCTTGGTCTGCGCCTTCACATCGCCCGGAGAGGCAACGCCGCCATCCTTGGCGATCGGCGCGCAGCCCGACACGAACACCAGATCGCCCACGCGGATCGCGCGCGAGAAGCCGATGCCCAGCTTGGAGCCGCTGGGAACTTTCACAACATCAGCCATATCTATCAGATCCGTTCGATCGCCATGGCGATGCCTTCACCGCCACCAATGCACAGCGCGGCAACGCCCTTCTTGCCGCCCTTCTGCTCCAGCGCATTGATCAACGTCACCACGACACGCGCGCCCGAGGCGCCGATGGGGTGACCCAGCGCGCAGGCGCCACCGTTCACGTTGACTTTGTCGTGGCCGATGCCGAGTTCCTTCATCGCGATCATGGGAACGACAGCGAAGGCTTCGTTGATCTCCCACAGATCGACGTCGGAGGCTTTCCAGCCAGCCTTGTCGAGCGCCTTCTTCATCGCGGGCACGGGGGCCGTGGTGAAGTAAGCCGGCTCATGGCTGTGCGCGGCGGTGGCGACGATCTTCGCCAGCGGCTTGAGCCCGCGCTTCTTGGCTTCGGATTCTTTCATCAGCACCAGCGCGGCGGCGCCATCGGAAATGCCCGAGGCGTTGGCGGCCGTAACCGTGCCATCCTTCGAGAAGGCGGGGCGCAGCGTCGGAATTTTTTCCGGCATGGCCTGACGCGGCAGCTCGTCTGTGTCGATGGTCACATCGCCCTTCTTGCCCTTCACGGTCACCGGCGTGATCTCGCGCTTGAAACGGCCTTCCTTGGTGGCGTTCTGGGCGCGGCTCAGCGTCTCGAGCGCATAGGCGTCCTGCTGTTCGCGCGTGAACTGGTATTCTTTCGCAATCATGTCGGCATAGTTGCCCATCGCGCCGCCGCCATAGGCGTCTTCGAGACCGTCCGTCGCCATGTGATCGCGCAGAGCCGCCGCGCCATATTTGTGACCCTTGCGCAGGTCGACGAGGTGCGGAGCGTTGGTCATGCTCTCCATGCCGCCCGCGACAACCACGGTCGCGTCGCCCGCGAGGATCGCCGCGCGGCCCATCACGGCCGCCTGCATGCCCGAGCCGCACATCTTGTTGACGGTGGTGGCTTCCGCACCCTTCGGCAGGCCGGACTTGATGCCCGCCTGACGCGCCGGCGCCTGGCCCTGTCCCGCCGGGAGGCAGTTGCCCATATAGACCAGCTCAACGTCTTCGCCCTTGATCCCGGCTTCGGCGACCGCGCCCTTGATGGCGAGCGCGCCCAGCTCGTTGGCCGAGAAGCCAGCCAGTTCGCCCAGCATCGCGCCCATCGGCGTGCGCGCCATGCCTACGATGACCACCGGATCGGATGCGCTCATGGGGAAAACCTCTCTATTGATTTGTGCGGGGCACAATCTTCCTCGCCCCCCATTCCGTCAAGCAGGCCGGCCACGGGACCGCCAGCCGCCCCGCCCGCTGGGGCGGCACACCCCCGGAGGGGCAAATCATTACGCCGGAAGCACTTTATGCACGTGGCGGGATGCGTCAGGATTTCGGGCGCAGCACCATGCAGGTCGATGTGCCATGGGCATACAGCTTGCCATCCGGCCCCGTCACTTTCGCTTCTGACGTGATAATCTGCCGGCCGCGCGCGAGCAGCGTCCCCTCGCAGCGGTAAATGCCCGAGTTCGGCTGGATCGCCCGGGTCATGTTCACCTTGGTCTCCAGCGTCGTATAGCCGACGCCCGGCTCCAGCGCCGTCATCGTCGCGCACCCGCAAGCGCTATCGATAATCGTCAGCGACCAGCCGCCATGGATGATCCCCATCGGGTTGAGGCTCTCCATCCCCGGCTCGCCCTCGAATACCACGCGCCCGTCATCGGCTTCTACCAGCCAGAAATTCAACGAGTTGCCGATGCCCGGCCTGCCCGAACGATCCGGCTTCACGCCAAGCCGCATGATCTCCAGACCCGACAGGGCGGCCATGCCCTCTGTCGTGAACGCGCCACGCGCATCTTTTGCGTCAGCCATGAAAACTCCAATGCTCGCACACCGACGCTAGCGTTGCTTCGCCTGCGTGCAATCATACGATGTGCTTAGTTCGGCTAAACGACCGACATCACTCCGGCAGGTGGCAGACCGCCTCAATATTGTTGCCATCCGGATCGATCACGAACGCGCCGAAATAGTGCTCGTGATAATGTGGCCGCAGACCCGGCCCACCATTGTCCTTGCCGCCCGCGCCCATCGCCGCCGTGTAGAAAGCCGAAACCTCCGCGCGCGACCGCGCCGTGAACGCAACATGCCGCCCCGGCCCGGGACTGTTTCCCTCGTTCAGCCAGAACACAGCACGATCGCGGCCATACCCGACCACCTTCTTCCCGCCCGTGAACTCCTCCGGCACTTGATACAGCAGCCCGCCACCCATCGCGCCGAAGGCCGCGTCATAGAACGCCTTCGATCTCGCATAGTCCGTCACTTCAACGCCGGTATGGTCAATCATCGCACATCTCCCGCTCAACAGACGAAACGTGCACGCGCGCCGGTCGGCTAGCAATCACGCTCACATTTCCTGCTGACACGGGCTGGCAACAGTCGACGCCGACTGACTGTGGGATCAGTCAGCCGCGCTGACGGTCGCCGTAATGAACCCGCCGCCCAGCACGCTCGCGCCATCCGGCGCCGCGTACAGCACGCACGCCTGCCCCGGCGCCACACCTTCTTCGGCGACGTCGAACGCAAATCCTGGCACGCCATCAACCAGCGTCATCCGCCCCGCCACCGGCGCACGCGTCGAGCGCACACGCGCCAGCGCCGGCATACCCGCCGCGCACGCATCCAGCAGCGAACCTTCGCCCAACCAGTTGCTTTCGCCAATCGCCAGCGCCCGCGTCAGCAGAGCTTCGCGCGGTCCAATGATCACGCGCTTGTTCGGCGCATCCAGCTTCGTCACAAACAGCGGATCACCCGTCGCGATGCCAAGCCCGCGTCGTTGCCCGATCGTGTAGCGGATCACGCCATCATGGCGACCCATCACGCGGCCATCCATGTGCACGATCTCGCCGCCTTCAACCGCGCCGGGGCGCAGCTTCTGCACGATGTCCGAATACTTGCCCGCCGGAACAAAGCAGATGTCCTGGCTGTCCGGCTTCGCCGCCACCTGCAGACCAAGCGCCGCCGCAGCCCGCCGCACATCCGGCTTCTTCATTCCGCCCAGCGGGAAGCGCAGGAAATCGAGCTGTTCGCGCGTCGTCGCAAACAGGAAGTAGGACTGGTCACGATCCGGATCAGCCGCCCGCGTAAGCTGCGCCACGCCATCCGCATCCAGCGACCGGCGGATATAGTGCCCCGTCGCCATCGCATCCGCGCCAAGATCCTTCGCCGTCGCCAGCAGGTCCTTGAACTTCACGGTCTGGTTGCAACGCACGCACGGGATCGGCGTCGACCCTTTGAGATAGGTGTCGGCGAAATCTTCCATCACTTGGCTACGGAAGCGGCTTTCGTAATCGAGCACGTAGTGCGGAATACCCAGCGCTTCGGCCACGCGCCGCGCATCGTGAATGTCTTGCCCCGCGCAGCACGCGCCGGATTTCTTCAGCGCGGCGCCATGATCGTAAAGCTGCAGCGTAACGCCCACGACATCATAGCCCGCATACTTCAGCAGCGCCGCAACAACGGACGAATCCACGCCGCCCGACATCGCCGCCACAACACGGATCTCGCTGCGCGGACGCGGATCGCCCGGAAACAGATCGAGATCGGCCCCCGAGAGGTCGACTTTTTCGAGCTTAGAGAAATCACAAAGGCCGTCCGCAACCGACAGGTCAGCGTCAACGGATGCAGGAACAGCAGGCCCGCCACGGGGCCCGATCAGGGTAGTCATTGCGCGTCTCCCACGGGTTCAAGGCCCGAAGCAGATTGATGTTGAGGCGGCTTCTACAGGAAAGATGCGGCAAAAGGTAGGCCCGCTGTCACCGGCCTAAAAGGCCCATCCCCCTAAAACGCCCATCCTAACGTGACTTCACCATATTTATGCCGCCCCGCCTGCTGGTCGTAGCGCCTGGACTCCTCCGTCCACGCGAAAGTCAGCCGCACCGGCCCATTGGCCGCAACCACCCCAAGGCTCGTCTCCGTCCGCGTCTTGCCTCGCGCGATCGCACTCCCACCCCGCACCGGATCGCCGTCCGCGCCGCCCAGCTCATCGAGAAACAGATCGTAAGCCTGATACCGCGCATTGGCCGATGCGAACGCATAGAGCGACCACCCGCCCCCGCGCTCCAGCGATCCACCCAGCGCCCCAACCCGCGGCGCGCCAAAATCCTGATCGAGCCCAACGCCAACACGCACAGTCAGCCCGGCATCCGCAGCCACACTCACCGTCCCCGCCTCAAGCCCCACCGCAGGCGACACATCAAACGCCAAGTCGCCGACCGGAATGATATTCCGCCACCGCCGCTCCACGGTGACATTCGCCGCAGCACGATCCGTGATCTGATTGCCCCACCCATTCATGTCGCGCCCGTTGAAAATGCCGTGGAAGAATTCCTCCAGCGGTTCCGACAACGCCGACTTCCCCACGACGCCAACGTCCAGCTTCCAGACATCCTGCCGCGCCGCATTGCTCCGCACGAGCAGACCCGACCCATGCAGCCACCCCGCATACCCCCGCTGCCCCGCTATCGGCGCCGAAGCATCAATGTCGCGCGGAACATAGAATGACTGCCCCAGCCCGAACCCCGCGCTCACGCGATCGCCAGCCTCACCTCCCGGCAACCACGCCGCAACACCCTGCGTCAACCCCGACCTGCCCCAGCCCTCGCTCACCACGCTGAACCGCGTCCCCTGCGCGTACTCCTCCTCGGTATCCGCCCACTCGTCATTGTCATGCATGACAGTCACAGTGGTCTGCCCCAAGGCAGGCGCACCAGCGAGAACCACAGCAAGCAGGGAAAGGCCTCGAAGCATCCCGCGAATCTATGGGCGCCACGCGACAGGCTCAAGACTTCGCAAAGCCCAGTTACAGCGCTAGCTTCCCGTCATGTCTGACACTGAAACGCCCGAAACATATCTCTTCCAGACCAACCAGCCGCGCGAGCTGCTGGCCTGCATCGAGTTCGCCGCCGAACAGGCGGACAAGGTCACGGAAGATCACGGCGCCTGGCGCTGGCTCATCATCTCGATGACGCTCGGAGTTCAGAATGCCTGCCTCTGCGCCCTCGACACCGGCGACGAGTTCGGCACCAAAGGAATGACCCGCACCGACGCCCGCGAAGTCGTTCGCTGGACGAAAGCCGGCCGCAAGGGTCCCGCGCCCCTCGCCGTGCGCGAACCCCGCATCGTCTCGCCGCTCGAACTCCTCCGCCGCACGGGCGACCCGTTCTTCCTGCGTCCACCCTACCAGCTACCGCTCAACAAGGAGATCAACGACGCCTTCGATGCGCTCGTCGAACTCCGCAACACCTTCCTGCATTTCAGCGTCGATGGCTGGACGACCGACCTGCGCGAAATCCCGCCGCTGATTCTTGGCGCCTGCGACATCGTCCGGCACCTGGCCGTGACCCAACCGATCTACCTCAAGCGGGCGAGCCGCCACCACAAGGAACGTGTCGCCACAGCGCTGGACCGCATCACACTTGCGATGGAGCACTACCCGGCCCTGCCAGCCTAGCTAGCTGCACTCACCCGCCAGATAGCGATGTCGATATCTCCGGCCAAACCGGCCTTCCCGGGCGCCCCTAGCGCGTACGTCCCAGCACCGCGAGTTCCGCGTCGGGGTCCCCGCCCATCTCCCGCACTGTCTCATCCCAGCGCGCCAGGGCGTCCCAGTAATAATCGAATATGCAAGGGCAACAGCCGCGATGACAGCAGGATTCATCATCCGGCTTGTTCGGTGGGCGCGGGAATGCGGAAGGCGCGGTCATCGGCTCCCGCTACAGCAAAATCTTCGCCACGAGTAGGGAGACCTGCCCGCCGGCTGCCTCAGCCCGCTACTTCAGAACATCGAGAAGCGACATATTCCGCAGCGTGTTGAAAATGCTCGCAGAGGACTGGTAGGCGAACTGCGCCTGGTTGAGACGCACCGCAACCTCCGCAAGGTCGACATTCGTAATCCCGCCGATCACTTCATCCAGCGCATTATACTGTGACGTCAGGCGCGATGTCGCGTTGTCGACATCCTTCATCAGGCGTCCATTCTCGGATTGCGCCGTGAGAATGTTGTTGAATGCGGCCGACAACGACTGCAGCTCACTCTCGAGCGCAGTCCGCTGCGTCGGGGTCAGCGGCCCATCGAACGGGCCATCCGGCCCTTCATGAAGCTCGGTAAGCCGCTTCAACGATTCGAAAGCGCCCGAAATGACATCATCCGCAACGAGGCCAGCCTGGATGGTTCGGCTATCCTCGACCCGCATGAATTGCGGCTCCTCGCCTGTAGCGATCGAGTCCTCGAGCGGGTTGGCGGCCAGATCGCTCAGCGACGCCGCCGTCACGGGCGCATTCTCGTTCATCACGCCACCGAACAGGTAGCGGCCGCCGACACTCGTGTTCATCGCGCCCTTGAGAACCTCAAAGGCTTCGTTCAGCGACACGCGTATGCCTTCGCCGCTACCGAGGCTGACATTCTGGAACAGCGTATCCTTCAGCTGACTGACAGCATCGGCGGCGCGGCCCAGGGCCACGTCCTGGATTGTCATCCGCGTCGTCAGTTCGCGCGCGTTGGCCTGGAAGCTCTGATTGCGCGCCACCAGCCGCTCAGCCGACACCAGCGTCTGCGACTCGCGTCCATAGCCCTTGAGGTCGGTCGCCTTCGTCTGCGACGAACTCTGCCGGGCAGCTTCAACCAGCTGCTGCTGCGCCCGGGAAATATCGGCCAGCGAAGAGGCCGGAATCATTGCTGAAGAGATGCGCGCCATGATCTATCGTCCTCAAACCATGTTCAGCGTAATATCGAACAGATCCCGTGCCGCCTGGATCATGCGTGAGGCGGCGGCATAGGCCTGCTGATAGGTAGTCATCTTCACGAGCTCTTCGTCGAGGTTCACGCCCTCTTCGCTCATCCGGCGCGTCTTCACTTCTTCGCGTACAGATGTGGCGGCGGCCTTCGCACCGTCGAATGCTTCGGCGCGCGCGCCAGCATGGCCCGCAAGTCGCGCAGCATAGTCCATCACCGACGACGTCTGACCGCCAACGCCACCCGCGCTTGCGAACGTACGCTGTTTCGTCGCCGCCGCTTCCAGCGTCAGCGCGCCACGACCGTCGCCCGTCGCCAGCACGCGCATACCGGATGCAGCGCCCGCGAGGTCTGCCTGCGCCGCCGAAAGCTTGTTCGGGTCAGTCTTGATATCTTCCCGGATTGACAGGCCACGCGCGCGGGCAATGCCAAGTTGTTCGCCGAAGCCGAACATCTCCGACATCGAGATGCCCGTATCGCCCCGCTCCGTATCATCCTGCAGCACATCGATGCTGCCGACATTGTTGCCGGTCGCCGTAAGCTGCAGCCTGCCATTGGCATCCAGTGTCGCCGTGCCGTAGCCCTGAAGCGCGGTGTTCAGCTGGGTGCGCAGTGTGCCGAGGCTTGTGCCTGACGTGACCGCGAAATCGAAGGTGCGAACGATCGAGCCATCATGATTGCGGATCGCGAACTTGATCGTGCCATCGGCGAAGCCATGGTCATCCGCCGCCGACAGGCCAGTCACATAGCTCGTCTGCTGCGAATGCGTGATCAGATCGTTCAGGCCAAACGTATGGGAGAAGCCCCGCCCTGCACGCGAAGCCGGATTTGACGGGTCATCGGCGACCACAATCCCCGTCGTGTTCGGCACGTCCGCGGCAATGCTCATCACGCCGCCTGCGAACGTCATCTCCGCATCCGGGTCCATGGCGGTGTTCAGCGCATCGCGCAGGCTGCCAATCGTCGTACCGAACGGCGTTATGGCCGCCTGGTCGTCAAGGATCTGGCCGTTGTTGAAATCGATCCGGAAGTTGCGGATCACGTTACCTTCATTGTCCACCACGGCGATATTGGTGACGCCCGAGAAGTTCAGCAGATCGTCTTCGAGCAGTCCGGTATTGCGCCCCGTCATCGTCTCCGGCGCCGGCACGCGGCTGGCTGCGTTGTGCGCAGCATTCAACGCATCTGCCGTTCCCGCCGAGAACTCGCCAAACGCCTGTTGCAGGCTGACGATTTCCTTGTCGCGCGTTTTCAGCAGGCCCTTCAGCTCGCCGCCCTGCAGGTGGGTTTCCAGCGGCATCTCGGTCGAGGAACGCGGCGACTTTATCACAAGCGCCGGATACGGCTCGCCATTCGTGGTCGATGAGAAGCCGAGCTGCGCCGCATCCGAATCGACCAGCAGCATCCCATCCGTCGTCCGCACTTCGACGCCGCCGAGCCTGCGCGGTTGCGTGCGGATATCCATGATCTCCGACAGGCGGTCGAGCATGCGCTGCTGTTCCGTCTCCGCCTCGCTGGCCTGCGAACCCGAAACGGTCGAGCGCTGGATCGCGGCATTCAACTTGGAAATCCCGGACAGCAGCGAGTTGGCCTCGTCCACTGAAGCAGCAACGCGCGAGTGCGCCTCATCCCGCAGCGCCTGGAACTCCCGCGCCGTGGTATCGAACTGCGACAGCATCGTCTGCAGGTCCGACATGGTCGACGACCGGCGCAGCGCGGATGACGGGTCCAGCGCCAGCGCGCCAAAACTCGCAAACACCTTGTCCAGCGATCCCAGAACGCCTGCCGAATCCGACGGATCACCCAGCAGACCCTGCGCGCGATCCATGAACTGAGACATGATATCGGCCGATGCCACATCCGCCGCGCCACGCATCTCGGCTGCCGCGAGATAAGCGTTCGCCACCCGCCGCACTTCGATCTCGACGCCCGACAGCCCGCCAGACGCCTGGCGCGAGATGAACTGCACATCGAGACGCGAATAGCCAACCGTGTTGACGTTCGCGACGTTGGTCGACGTCGCCTTCAACGCAGCCTGGTTCGCAGACAGCGCCGACAGGCCGGTGCTCATGATGCTGCTGATCGACATGATCGCATCTCCATCGCCCTGCAGATTTTGCCGCCCAACATGCTGGGTAGGCGCGATCTGCCGAGCCACTCTATGCGGACAGTTTCACCGGCTTCGTTCCATCATCCTGAATACATTCGCGAAAACTTGCGCGATGGGGGCTTCTGCCCCGAACGCCCCGGCTCGCTGGCCGCAACGTTGCCGTTAACCACGCAAGTTGCGGGCCAGTCGCTGATCCCTGAAATTGAGCGCATCTGTCGGCATTCCTGGCCCGGCAACATCTACCCACCACTCTGCCGCAACTTGCCGCTTTGCGTGGCTGAAGCGCGGCGCTGTTAACCAGTGAAATGCGCATTCGCAGGTGCTTTTCATCCTAAAGATTACTGGCTCGCAGGTTGCACACACATCTCACGCACCGCGCCCGCCATGGGCCGGAGCGAGTAAGCATGGACCAGGCGTGACCTCAGCCGTCGACATCATCGCACCGAAGCCCGTCGCCCGGCCCGAACCGGTCGCGAAGGATGCTTCGCGCGACGACGACCGCACGAGCTTCGCCGACGCCCTGGACGCTGAAACGTCCGAACCGGAAGCCGCAACCAAAGAGACGTCGTCCAAAGAGCCGGCTGCTAAAGAAGCAACCGCCAAGGACGAGCCGGCCGTCGCCGACACGAACATCGCCGCGCAACCTGTTCAGTCGCAGCAACAACAGCCGACGGCCGTGAACTCGGCCCAAGCCATCCTCGCCGGCCTCACGCAAGCCGCGCCGACCGACGCCCCCGTAGCCGAAGCCGGCGCGGACGTCCCCGCCATCGACGCCGCTGCCGCTGCAACCGCTGCCGTTGCAGGCGCTACAGGCGCTGCGCAAGCGGCCGCCAAACCCGCCGCCGCTCCGCAAGCCGCAACCCCGCAGGCAACCGACAGCGCCGAACAACAGACCGGCGAAGCCGTCATCGCGCCCGCGACCACCGCCAGGAAGCCTGCTGCTCCTACGCAAACCGCGGCACTCGCAACACCCGCTCCGGACGCATCGGCTGAAGATGCCGCCGCCCTCTCTGCCCCCGGCGAAGAGCGCATGTCCGCGACCGCGGAAACCGCAAACACCTCCACCACCAAGTCCGCCGCGACCACCAACGCCGCCGCAGACCCTGCCGCCAACAAGACGCAAGGCGTCCAGGCCAAGGCCACTCAGGTTGCCGCCAACACGGCCACGACAGACACCGCACCCGATATCAAAGCCGATACCGCCACGCCGTCCACCACCACCACGGTCGACGCCCTCGCCTCCGCTCGTACGACCGCCACCGACACAGCACGCGCCACTGCCGCCAACCCGGCCATGCAGAACGCCCCCGCCACGACCGTGCAGGTCTATCAACGCATGGTCGAGCGTTTCGATGGCCGCGCCCAGCGCTACGAAATCCGCCTCGACCCGGCTGAACTCGGCCGCGTCGACGTCCGCATCGAAGTCGGCGCCGACAAGAAGGTCCACGCCGTCCTCGCCGCCCACGACAGCGCCGCCCTCACCGACCTGATGCGCGGCCAGCGCTCCCTCGAACGCGCGCTCAGCGATGCCGGCATCGATCTCGCCAAGGACGGCATCCGTTTCGAACTGTCCGGCGACCAGGGCCGCAACCCCGCGAACAATTTCAACGACAAGGACGGCAATGCCCGCTCCGCCAATGTGTGGCGCGGCTTCAACACCGTCGATGTCGCCGTAGATGCACAGACAGCTGCCGCCGCACGCCCCTGGCGTTCGTCGTCGCGGCTCGACGTCGTCGCGTGAAGGAGCTGAAACATGTCTGACCTGATTTCCTTCGTCCCGACCCCGACCGCCACAACCGGAAACGCCGCTACATCCGCCGCGTCGCTGTCGAGCAACTTCGACACCTTCCTCACCATCCTCACCGCGCAGATCCAGAACCAGGACCCGCTCGAGCCGATGGATTCAACGCAGTTCACCGACCAGCTCGTCCAGTTCTCCGGCGTCGAACAGCAGATCCGCGTCAACTCGCAGCTCGAAACGCTGATCAAGTCGACCAACTCCAGCGCCGGCGCCTCGCTGGCGGGCTATCTCGGTCAGGAAGCCGTCGTTGATACAGCCGGCGCACAATTCACCGGCGAGCCGGTCAGGTGGCAGTACGAACTGCCCAAGGACGCCACCTCCACAACCGTCACCGTCACCGATGCGACGGGCAAGGTGCTCTATTCGAAAACCGGCGAGCTCAAGGCCGGCACGCACGACTTCACCTGGAACGGCGAACTCCTCAAAGGCGGCACAGCCTCTGTCGACAAGCCCTACTGGATCAGCGTCGTCGCCGAAGACGCCGACAAGAAAGCCATCACGCCCGTGCATTCGCTGATCACCAAGATCACCGGCGTTGACCTCACCTATGGCGAGCCCGCCCTCACGACGCCTGCCGGCGTGTTCGCGTTCTCCGACATCAAACGCATGAACACCGCCACGACCCCGGCTACGACAACCACCGTCAACTAGGTCGCCGGCCAACGACCAACTCTCCGGCGCAGAAGCGCGCCGCCTGGCTGCATAAGCGGCCGACAACCCGACAGTAACGAGCCCTGCGCCCGCAGGCTTTCTGGGAGCTTCGACTATGAGTATCAACTCCGCCATGCTCGCCGGCGCATCTGGCATGCGAGCCAACTCGAGCGCGCTCGCGGCGATCTCGGACAACATCGCGAACGTCAACACGGTTGGCTACAAGCGCCTCCGCAACGACTTCACGTCGCTGCTCAACTCCAGGAACAGCCAACCCACTTACAGCGCGGGCGGCGTGATGTCTCACTCCTCGCCGCTGATGAGCGAGCAGGGTTCTGCAGTCGCCTCGTCAGTGTCGACACACCTTGCAGTTTCGGGAAATGGCTTCTTCGTCGTCCGCGGGCGCAGCGACAACGCCGGCACAACCGACCCCTACCTTTACACGCGCGCCGGGCAGTTCACGCCGGACGCCAATGGCTATCTGCAGAACACTGCGGGCTATTATCTCCAGGGCTGGCCTGTCGACGCTACGGGCGCCGTCGCCACCAACCCCACCGACCTCAGCGCACTTCAGGCGGTCCGCGTCTCGGGCATCGCGGGCGGCGCAGAAGCAACGAGCACTGTCTCACTGTCGGCGAACCTGCAATCGTCGCACGAACTCTCCCAGGCTGTCGTGAACGGCACGTATGACGCGGCTGACAGCGCCAACAACATGGCGTCTGGCCAGGTTACGCCGGATTTCCAGGTTCCGGTCCAGGTCTATGACAGCCAGGGCGGCCTGCACACGTTGACCATGTCGTTCCTGAAGGCTGGCCCGAACCAGTGGTACACCGAAGTCCACATGGCAGCGGGCGATATCGATCCGGGCGGCAGCACGCTTGTCGATGGCCAGGTTGCAACCGGTATGGTCGCTTTCACGCCGTTCGGACAAATCGACACCGCTAACTCCACCCTGCCCACCACCATCACCATCGGCATGGCTGGCGCCAACGCTGGCCCGGAATGGGATGCTGGTCTCGGCCTCGCAGCGCAGACCATCACGCTCGACATGGGCGGCCCCAATTCTCCAGGCGGTCTCACCAATTACGACTCTCCGTCGATCCTCGGCACCTCGCCGGCCAACGGCACGCCGTTCGGCTCGCTCGCGTCGGTGGACGTGGACGATGATGGCTTCGTCACAGCCATCTTCACCAACGGCCTCACCCGCCGCATCTACCAGATACCGCTGGCCATGTTCGGCAACGTCGATGGCCTTCTTCCGGAAAACGGCGGCGTCTATCGCCTTGGGCCGAATGCAGGCGCTCTCACCATGCGCGGCGCCGGCGTCGGCGGCACGGGCGAGATCAAGGCGCGGGCGCTGGAATCGTCGACCGTCGACCTCGCGGAAGAATTCTCGAATCTCATCATGACCCAGCGCGCCTACTCGGCGTCGTCGAAGATCATCACCACGGCTGATGAAATGCTCGACGAGCTCATCAGGCTGAAGCGCTAGGTCTCTAAGAGGTAGCGAGTGGTGATTTCGCGTCAGCACATTCAGTTCTGGGCACGCAGAAGGCGTGTGAACTCGGCTGCGCGCATCACCACTCGCCTCTACGCCTCTTCGGAGGCCGGCGGCAGAACGTCGCCACAACCTTTCTGCGATCGTGCAAATTTGCCGATTGTTTCTTGGAAAGCGTCTCGTCGCGCTGAGCGTGACCTTAGGACCCGGTCCGTATGGTCACGCCATAGTAAGAGCAGCAAACGGAGTTTTCCATGCTGAGCCAAAGCGCGTCCAGCGCGGCCGTCGTGGGCCCGGACGGACGTCAAATTACCCTGGCGGATCTTCCGGCGCCGGGAATTCAACGCTGGGTCACCCGCCGCAAGGCAGAAGTCGTGGCCGCAGTGCACGGTGGCCTTCTGACCGCCGAAGACGCCTGCGATCGCTATGAACTCTCGAAAGAAGAGTTCGGCGGCTGGGAACGTCTGTACGAACGTCATGGCGTAAAGGGTCTTCGCACCACACGCCTGCAGAACTATCGCTAGACCTTCTCTAGCAGCACCTAACGCCGTCCCGGGTCTTGGGGAGGGACGGCGAGCGGACCCTGTTTTAAGGTTTCGCTAACAACTCCGTCTCGGGTCCTTAAGACGGCGTTTACCACGCACTGGGAATTTCCTGCCTAGTCGCAAATCGCGACGCAGGCAGAATTTTCCGGGCGGGCATGGCCGAAGCTAAATCTGAAGAGTCCAAGGGACTGGTCGCGCAGCTCGCGCGTTCCGGTCGTATGCGCATCGCAGCGGCGCTTGTCGTCGTGGCGTTGGTCGGCGGCGGGCTCGGCGTCATCATGCTGCGCGGCGAAAGCGGCGGCCAGAAGCTTCTGTTCTCGGGCCTCAACCTCGACGAAGCTGCCGAAATCACCAAGAAGCTCGATACAGCGGGCGTCGCCTACACCATGCAGGGCGGCGGCTCGGCCGTTTTCGTCGACGCTTCCAAGGTCGAAAACGCCCGCATGATGCTCTCCGAGCAGGGCCTGCCGACGCGCGGCTCGATCGGCTGGGAAATCTTCGACAAGTCCGACGCACTGGGCGAAACCCAGTTCGTTCTCAACATCAAGCAACTCCGCGCCATGGAAGGCGAGCTGGAACGCACCATCGGCGCCTATGACATGGTGCAGACGGCGCGCGTTCACCTGTCCGTGCCGGAACGTCCGCTTTTCCAGAAGAATTCCGAAAAACCCAAGGCATCGGTCGTTCTCAAGATCTCCGGCAATGCCATGTCGCCGGAAAAGGTCCGCGCGATTCGCAACATCATCGCGTCACAGGTTCCCGGCCTGTCGGTGAACGCAGTTACAGTTTCATCCACAGACGGCCGCCTGCTCGCCGCCGCGACGGATGACAACGACCCCACCGCCGGCGTTGGCGGCGGTACGACCGGCGACGAACGCCGTTCATCCATGGAAGAAAGCTACCGCAAAAAGGTTCTCGACGTGATCGAGAACATCGCCGGCCCCGGCGCTGCGAAGGTCACCGTCTCGATCGAAGCCGACTTCAACAAGGTCACGCAGTCGTCCGAAACCTACAACCCAGACAGCCGCGTCGTCCGCTCGGAGACGACCGTCGAGGACTCGTCCTCGAACCAGGAAGCGGCCAACGGCGATGAAACCACCGTCGCCAACAACATTCCCACCGGCGCGCAGGCCCCTGCCCCCGCCGCGCCGAAAAGCCAGAGCACCACCAACCGCAACGAATCAACCGTCAACTACGAGATGGACAAGACGCTGCGCACCGAGGTCGTGGAAGGTGGGAAGATCCAGCGTCTTTCCGTCGCAGTCGCCATCGACCACATGCGCGTCCCCGGCGCCGAAGGCCAACCCGCCACCTGGCAGCCGCGCCCGGCCGAAGAGATCGCCCGCATCACGTCGCTCGTGAAATCGGCGGTCCTCTTCAACGAACAACGCGGCGACGTCGTCACCGTCGAAAGCGCGGCGTTCTCGCGTCCCGACACCTCGATCGATGGCGCAGCCGCCCCCGGCGCGTTCGAACTCGACAAGTTCGACCTCCTCCACATCGGCGAAATCGTCGCCCTGCTGCTGACCGCGCTCGCCCTGGTCTTCTTCGTCCTGCGCCCGCTGATCTCCGGCATGTTCACCAAGTCAGTCGCTGTAGAACTGCCGCCGGAGATCGCAAAACTGAAGGGCTCCAAACGCGCCAAGGCGCTCGCCTCCCTCCAGGCCGCCGCCCTAGCCTCGCCCCAGAAATCTGACGACGGCGACACACTCTCGATGAACGAAGGCCGTGTCGTGAGTTTTGACGCAGAGATGCCCGAGCGTCTCGATGCCGGCATCGATGTCGCGCGTATCTCGGGCCAGGTAAAAGCCTCGTCGATCAAGAAAATTTCGGAAGTCGTCGCCAGCCACCCGGACGAGTCGGTCGCCATCATCCGCTCCTGGCTCGCTGAAGAATCGAATTCGGATCGCGCCGCATGAGCAAGGCATCCGCCGCCCAGAAGGCTCCCGACGCAGCCGCGCTCCCCGCCCCCGCGGGTGGCGGCCTCACGCGCGAAGACACCCACAACAACGACACCAAGCGCCGCATCGAGGAAACACTCGCCGCGGTAAAATCTCTGCACGGCTCGGAAAAGGCCGCCGTCCTGCTGCTCTCGCTCGGTGAAGACGCCAAGCCCATCTGGGATCGCCTGGACGACGACGAGCTGCGCGAAATCTCGTCCGCCATGTCGAGCCTCGGCCCGGTGAAAGCTGATCTGGTCGAATTCCTCATCAAGGACTTCGTCAACCGCCTCTCCGGTTCGGGCGCCGTCACCGGCTCCTACGAACAGACCCACCGCCTGCTCATGCAGTTCCTCCCCGCCGACAAGGTCGACGGCCTCATGGAAGAACTGCGCGGCCCCGCCGGCCGCACCATGTGGGACAAGCTCGGTAACGTGAACGAGCAGGTTCTCGCGAACTATCTCAAGAACGAATACCCGCAGACCGTCGCGGTCATCCTCTCGAAGATCAAATCCGACCACGCCGCCCGCGTGCTCACAGCCCTGCCGCCAGACTTCGCGCTCGAAGTCATCCAGCGCATGCTGCGCATGGAGCCGGTCCAGCGCGACATCCTGGAAAAAATCGAGTCCACCCTGCGCACCGAATTCATGACCAACCTCGCGCGCACCTCCAAGCGCGACAGCCACGAACAGATGGCCGCGATCTTCAACAACTTCGATCGCCAGACCGAGGGCCGTTTCATCTCGCTGCTCGAAGACAAGAACAAGGATTCGGCCGACCGTATCCGCTCGCTCATGTTCGTCTTCGAAGACCTCGCCAAGCTCGATCCGGGCGGCATCCAGACCCTCCTGCGCAGCGTCGACAAGGCCAAGCTTGGCCTCGCGCTCAAGGGCGCAAACGACGAAATGCGCAACCTGTTCATGTCGAACATGTCGGAACGCGCGGCGAAGATCATGCGCGACGACATGGGCGCGATGGGGCCGGTCAAACTGAAAGACGTCGAATCCGCCCAGCAGGAAATGGTCGTCATCGCCAAGGCGCTGGCCGATCGCGGCGAGATCATGCTCGCCGACGGCGGCGGCCAGGATGAGCTGATTTACTAATGACCCAGCAGATTCGCACCTTCAACTTCGAAACCGAATTCACGCCGCAGGGTGAAGTCCTGAGCGGTCCCGATCGCAAATATTTCTCGCGCGACGAAACCGAAGTGATGAGCGCCAAGGCCCGCGCCGATGGCGAGGCGAAAGCCCGTCAGACCGTGGAAGCAAAGGGCTTCGCCTCGGTCGACCGCATCGTCGCCAACCTCGCGCCCGTCGCCGCCCAGCTTGCCGGCATCGCCGAACAGCTCCGCGCCGAAGCCGCTGAAATGGCCATGATCGCCGCCAAGAAGATCGCCGGCACGGCGCTCGACAAGGCCGGCGAGGAAGCCGCCGCTACCGCCATCGCAGAGGTCGTTCGCCAGCTCAAGTTCAACCCGGTCGTCACCGTCTTCGTGGCGCCCGAAGCGCTCGCCGATGTCGAACGCCGCGCCGAACACCTGCGCCGTCTGGGCGTCGGCGCCAGCATCTCCTTCGTCGCCAACCCGACCGCCAAGCCCGGCGATTGGGATGTGGTGTGGAGCGAAGGCTCCGCAGGTTTCAGCCGCGAAGGCGTCGAAGCATCCATCGACGCCATTATCAAAGCCCGCCTGCAAGACCCCGTCGCTCCGCAGCTCGAACTCTTCTCCGCGTAGGACATCATGAGCAACGACCTCAATCTTCCGGATCTTGCAGCAGGCGGCGGTGTCGCCAGCTCCACCGCCAATGTGGCTCCCGAAACGCGCGAGGACATGCGCGAGCGCGTGGCCGCCGATCTGCGGCCAGTGTTCGATGTGCCCGTCAACGTTCAGGCCGTCATCGGGCGCACCACGATCGAAGTCGCCAAGCTGCTCGAACTCAGCCCTGGTTCAGTGCTGGAACTCGATCGCCGCGTCGGCGAGGCCATCGATATTTACGTCAACTCGCGCCTGGTCGCGCGGGGCGAAGTCGTCATCGTCGACGACCGCCTCGGCGTGACCATGACCGAGATCATCAAGAATTCTGACGCCTAGAGGAAAACCCATGCGCGTTCTCATTATCGGAAACCTCGCGGGCCAGCTCTCGGCCGCCACGAAAATCGCCTTCGAGAAAGGCGCCAAGGTGCTGCACGCCCCTGAAGCGGCGCACGCCATGGATCTGCTGCGCACCGGCCGCGGCGCAGACATCGTGATGATCGATGTCCACGAAGACATCACCGGCCTCGTCGGCGCGATGAAGCAGGAGCGCATTGTCGCCCCGGTCGTCGCCTGCGGCGTCAACGTCACGCCGGATATGGCCGCCCGCGCCATCCGCGCCGGCGCACGCGAGTTCATCCCGCTGCCGCCCGATCCGGAACTGATCGCCGCAGTGCTCTCGGCCGTGGCTGACGACGACCGTCCGCTGATCGCCAACGATCCGTCCATGCTCGAACTGCGCGCTCTGGCTGACCAGATCGCCCCCTCCGAAGCTTCCGTGCTGATCACGGGCGAAAGCGGCGTCGGCAAGGAAGTCATGGCCCGCTACGTTCACCGCAAGTCGAAGCGCGCCGACAAGCCGTTCATCTCGGTCAACTGCGCCGCCATCCCGGAGAACCTCCTCGAGTCCGAACTGTTCGGTCACGAGAAAGGCGCGTTCACCGGCGCAGTCGCCCGTCGTATCGGCAAGTTCGAGGAAGCTGACGGCGGCACGCTGCTGCTCGACGAGATTTCCGAAATGGATATCCGTCTGCAGGCCAAGCTGCTGCGCGCCATTCAGGAGCGCGAGATCGACCGTGTCGGCGGCTCGAAGCCGGTTCCGGTCAACATCCGCATTATCGCCACGTCGAACCGCATTCTGCAGGAAGCCGTCATCCGTGGCGAATTCCGCAAGGACCTTCTCTATCGGCTCAACGTGATGAACCTCCACATCCCGCCGCTGCGTGAGCGTCCGCGCGACCTCGCCTCGCTGGCCGATTTCTTCGTCAACAAATACGCCAACGCCAACGGCCTCTCGCACCGCCGCCTGTCCGACGCCGCCAGCGAGCGTGTTCAGGCCGCTGCCTGGATGGGCAACGTTCGCGAACTCGAAAACGCCATGCACCGCGCTGTCATTCTCGCCCGTGGCGAGGAAATCTCGGTCGACGACCTGCGCACGCCCGATGGCCGTCCGGTTCAAGCGAACGCTCTCGACGCCACGGCAGAGCGCGCCGTCAATGCTGCAGAAGCCGCCATCAAGGGCGCGGCCATCCGCATCGGCCAGACGGTCGCCGAAGTCGAACAGGATCTCATCCTCTCGACCCTCGATCATTGCCTCGGCAACCGCACGCACGCCGCCAACATTCTCGGCATCTCGATCCGCACGCTGCGCAACAAGCTGCGCCAGTATCAGGACGCGGGCATCGAAGTCGCCGCTCCGGGCGAAGTCCGGGCCGCAGGATAACTATAGATGGCGCAGGCAGGGACTATCGGTAGCGCTAGCGGCGGCGGGTTCGACTGGAACGCGCTGACCAAGCAATTTGTCAGGGGCGAATACGCCCTCGGTCTCGGCGTCATGGCGTTGATCGTCATGCTGATCGTGCCGCTGCCCCCGTTCCTGCTCGACTTCATGCTGTCGATCTCGATCACGCTCTCCGTGCTGATCCTGATGACGGCGCTGTTGATCAAGAAGCCGCTCGAATTCTCCGCCTTCCCGACCGTTCTGCTGCTGGCGACGCTGCTGCGCCTCGCACTGAACATCGCCACCACCCGCCTCATCCTCGCTCATGGCCACGAAGGCCCGCAGGCCGCAGGCAACATCATCGAGGCCTTCGGCGGCTTCGTGATGCAGGGCAACTTCGTCATCGGCGTCGTGGTCTTCATCATCCTGATCATCGTCAACTTCGTGGTCGTCACGAAGGGTTCGGGCCGTATCGCTGAAGTCGCCGCCCGCTTCACCCTCGACGCCATGCCCGGCAAGCAGATGGCGATCGACGCCGACCTGTCCGCCGGCATGATCACCGAGGAAGAAGCCCGCAGACGCCGCAAGGAACTCGAAGGCGAAAGCAACTTCTACGGGGCCATGGACGGCGCCTCGAAATTCGTGCGTGGCGACGCGATGGCCGGCATCCTGATCACCTTCATCAACGTGATCGGCGGCATGATTATCGGCGTGGCGCAGCAAGGCATCTCCTTCGAAGACGCCGCCAACTCCTACACCCTGCTCACCGTCGGCGACGGTATCGTCTCGCAGATCCCGGCGCTCGTCGTTTCGGTCGCTGCCGGTATGCTCGTCTCGAAAGCCGGCGTTGACGGCGCGGCCGACAAAGCCATCGGCGGCCAGCTCTTCACCAACCCGCAAGGCTTGGCCATGGCCGCCATCACGGCTGGCCTCATCGGCCTCCTGCCCGGCATGCCGATGATCCCGTTCTTCGCAATCGCTGGCGGCTGCGGCTATGCTGCCTGGCGCGGCTTCCAAAAGCAGCGCGTCGCCGAAGAGACCAAGGCCCGCGAAGATGTCCAGGCCGAACGCGCCAAGCCGGTGGTCGAGCCGCCGATCCAGGATTCGCTCTCGGTCGACGACATCAAGATCGAACTCGGCTTCGGCCTCCTCGGCTTCATCAACGAAACCTCGGGGCGCAAACTGACCGATCAGGTCAAGGCGGTCCGCCGTCAGATCGCCTCGGAGTTCGGCTTCGTCGTGCCGCAGGTCCGCATCATCGACAATCTCGAACTTGGCTCGGAAGACTACCGCATCCTCATCAAGGAAGTGGTCGCCGGCCGCGGCAAGCTGCGCCCGCAACTCCACCTCGCCATGGATGCTGGCGGCACCGCCGGCGCCCTCCCGGGTGAGCGCGTCAACGAACCGGTCTTCGGCCTGCCCGCCGTCTGGATCGACGATGCGATGAAAGAGATCGCGTCCATCCAGGGCTACACCATCGTCGACGCCGCCACCGTTCTCACGACGCACTTCACCGAACTCGTCAAAGAGAACATGGCCGAACTGCTCACCTTCGGCAGCGTACGCCAGCTCATCGACGACCTGCCCAAGCCGCAGGCCGCCCTCGTCTCGGACATCGCGCCCTCGCAGATCACCATCTCCGGCATCCAGCGCGTCCTGCAGAACCTCCTGCGCGAGCGCATCTCGATCCGCGATTTCTCGACCATCCTCGAAGCCATCGCCGAGGCGACCTCCGCCTCGACCGACCTTCTCTCGGTCACCGAGCACGTCCGCGCCCGTCTCGCTCGCCAGCTCTGCAACATGCACGTTGACGGCAACGGCGCACTCCCGGTCGTCGCCCTCTCCCCCAACTGGGAGCAGACCTTCGCCGAAGCCCTCGTCGGCACCGGCGCAGACCGCCAGCTCGCCCTCGAGCCCTCGCGCCTGCACCAGTTCGTCGCCGATCTCCGCAACGCCTTCGAGCGCGCAGCGCAAACCGGCGACAGCCCGGTCCTGCTCACCTCAGCGCCGATCCGCCCCTATGTCCGCTCGCTGGTCGAACGCTTCCGCCCGCAGACGATCGTCATGTCGCAGAACGAAATCCATCCCAAGGCGCGGCTGCGTTCAGCCGGCGCTGTCTAGGTCACAGACAAGAGGAGCCCCACCATGAAGATGAAGATGTTCGTGGGCCGAACCGAAGAGGAGGCCATGGCGTTAGTCAGGGCCGAGATGGGCCCAGACGCCGTCATCCTCTCCACGCGCGACGAAGACGGCCGCGTCGAAATCCGCGCCGCCGTCGAGCGCAATTTCGGCCAGAAGTTCGCCGCCCCGAAATTCGCCGAAGCCCGCCCCGTCTATGACGAGACGCGCTCCACCCTCGCCTCCACCCTGCGCTGGCACGGCGCACCGGACGGCTTCGTCCACATGGTCTCCGAAGCAGGCAGCCGCCTCGGCGCCGGCATGGAAGCGATCAACTCGCTCACCGTCGGCATCGAAGGCCTCATCACCTTCAACCCGCTGAACCCGCGCCCGGCCAAGTCCCTCCTGCTCGTCGGCCCGCCCGGCTCGGGCAAGACCACCGCCGTCGCCAAGCTCGCGACTCTCCTCTCCGACAAGAAGCAGCCGCTCGAAGCCGTCGCCGCCGATTTTGATTCGTCTGGCCAGACGGCCCGCCTCGCCGCATTAATGCTTAAACCGTCGGTAACCTTTGCGCTCTCGCCCGATCACCTCATCAAGCTGGTGCGTGATGCAGACGACCGGGGCCAGAAACTCGTCATCGACTGCCCCTCCTTCAACCCGCTCGACGAAGCGGACATGAAGCGGTGCAGTGACTTGATTTCCTTCATGAATGTCGAACCCGTGCTGGTAATGAGCGCCGAAGGCCACCCGATGGACCTGGAAGACAATGCACGCGTCTTCGCCGCCGCCGGCTGCAAGCGCGTCATCCTTACCAAACTCGATGCGGTTCGACGTCGCGGGGGTGCAATCGCAGCAATTTCTTCCGCGCGGTTAAGCATCGCTCAACTTGGTTTGACGCAAAGTGTACGTGGCGGACTAGCGCCTGCCTCGGCTGGAAGGATCGCCCGGTTGTTCGTGACCGGGAACACAACTGAAGCAGAACCGCTCAAAGGAGCCGCGTGATGATGAACTTCGGATCGCGAAAGAACGAAAGCAAAGCCGGCGCACGCTCCCGCGTGACGCCCGCTTCGGTGATTGCCGTGGCATCGGGCAAGGGCGGGGTCGGCAAGACCTGGCTCTCGACCACTCTTGCCGCCAGCTTCGCCAAGATGGGCCGCCGCACGCTTCTTGTTGACGGAGACCTTGGTCTCGCCAACGTCGACGTTCAGCTCGGCATCGCCCCCGAAACCGATCTCGCCGCGGTCATCGCCGGCTGGGTCGAGCTCGAAGACGCAGTTTGCAAAGTGAACGGCGGCGCCGGTTCGGATATCGGCTTCGACGTTCTCCCCGGCCGCTCGGGCTCCGGCGCGCTCGCCGGCCTGCCCGCTGAAGAAGCCTCGCGCCTTGCCGCGAGCCTTACGGCGCTCGCCCTTCAATACGACCAGGTCCTCGTCGACCTCGGCGCCGGCATCGAAGACAACGTCATGCGCCTTGCCCGCGCCTGCGACCGTTGCCTCATCGTCGCCAACGACGAGCCGACCTCGATGACCGACGCCTACGCCTTCATCAAGGTGCTTCGTGGCTATGCCCCGAGCGTCCAGCCGTGGATCGCCATCAACATGGCCGATACCCGCGTCGCCGGCCGCCGCACCTACGAAGCGCTGGCCCGCGCCTCGCAAACCTTCCTCGGCTTCCGCCCGCCGCTGGCCGGCATCGTCCTCCGCGACCTCAAGGTCCGCGAAGCGATCCGCCAGCAAAAGACGATCGTCTCGATCGACCCGCAAGCGCAAGCCGCCCTCGACGCCCAACAGATCGCCGAAGCCATGATCCGCGGCGGCGCCGAAAGCGTCGCGCAGTCGGCCTAGGCTGGACGGCAATCAGAACAATAAAGGCCCGCTCAACCGAGCGGGCCTTTTCTTTTGTCCTAACCGCGCAGGGTGCATCTTCAGATGCACCACGCCCCACCCACCACCGCCAATTCCTTGTCCCGCTCATCCCGACGAAAGTCGGGAGCCAGGGCCAAGCTCACCGCTCATAATGCCCCTTACCATCTCTCCCCAACCTTCCCCGCCTCCAACACCCGCGCGCCCCTCAAGATGTTCGGCAGCGAGTAATTCCCCTCATGGCAAGCATGCTCATAGTTCACGTGATCCGAGCGATAGATCGAATACTCCGCCATCCACGGCGCGTGATACACAGACGGATCAACCACTGAGAACTGATAGACGATCTCGTTATCCGACACGCGCGTCAGCCGCTCGATCACGGTGCTCGTCCCCGGCACCAGCAGATTGTTCCCGAACGCCCGCTTGCGATCCTTGTTCGGCAATCCCACCGTCTCGATCACCAGCGTGTCGCCGTCCCACCGCGCAATGGAATCCCCCAGCATGGTATGAAGCTCCTTCGGCTTGTGCGTTGCGCTGAACGGAATGATGCGAACCTCGTCGCCATACTCCGTCCGCAACACCACATGCGTCGGCGTCTGCACCAGATGGCGAATATTGGTTGAGCCCATGAAGGTGATCGGCGGCAGCCCAAGATTGGTGATGCACCGCTCCCAGTTCGGCCGCTCTTCATAGTTGTCGTACTTCGATGGCGCGCCCGTCACCGTTTCCTTCCGCGCCTCCGGCGTATAGGGCAGCCGTCCATCTGCCGGCAGCACAACTGCCCGCGTCCGCCGCTCGCCCTTCACCACCGCAAGCCCGCTCGTGTTCCTGATGTTCACCGGAACTTCGGGATCAAGCTGCGCATCGAACGACGACGCGATTTCTCCCGCCAGCAGATCCGCCATCGCCTGAGCATCCTTCTCCGGCAGCGTCAGCGTCGGCGTGCGCGGCGATGCCTCCATCGGCAGGATGAAATTCGTCGTCCACATCCCTTCAATGCTCGGCGCACCCCACGATGTTCGCGGCGCCACATAGCCTGCAGGCGGCGCGGTCGTCGGCGTCACCACCTTCTGCGCGTGCGCCAGCGGCGCAACCATCACGGCAACAGCAACCCACACTCCACGCGCCATGGAAACCTCCGCTGCCACCGGCCACGCCAGAGCTACCCACGCCTCCAATCCCCACGCAACAACCCACCCACCCCTGCCGTCGCGTCCAGTCCCTTCACTTTTTTCGCGAGCCGTAGGGTGCATCAACGATGCACCGCACCACACCCACCGCCTTCTCCGCCGTCATTCCCGCAAAAGCAGGACCCCAGAAGCCCCACCCACGAACGCCAGCTCCTCGTCCCGCTCCTCCCGGCATAAGCCGGGACCCAGAGCCACACCCACCATGTAGGGTGCATCTTGATGCACCGAAGTTCGGTCGCGGTGCATCAAGATGCACCCTAC
>DAINAT010000005.1:0-66735 GCA_036733305.1 Hyphomonadaceae bacterium | reverse complement strand
CCTCGGTCAGCATCATGATCGCGGACCTCAAGACCTTCCAGCACTACTACAAGGTCATCGCGCGTACGAAGGACAAGGTCGATATCGACGGCGAGGTCGTGCTCGACCTGCAGATCAATCCGGAGAAGCCGCAGAACATCATCGGCATGATGGAAGGCCGCCGTTCGCTGTCGAAGGCGGATGCTGCGCTGCGCCTCAAGTCGCATGCCTGGGAGCGCGTGTTCGAGGCTGCTATCTCCCGCGTCAACGCCAACGAGGTGCGCGGCAACAAGGGTCTGCAGGATCTGATCCAGGCTGACCTGATGAAGGAATGTGAGCGTCTCGCGGGCGATCTCGGCCTGATCGTGCGCGCGGCTTCTGTGAGCTGGGCGCTGAACGAGGTTGAGAAGGCTGAGGCCACGCGCGCAGCTGCCGAGCGCGAAACCGCCAAGCTGGAGTTCGACTTCGAGACGCTGAAGCGGGATCTCGAGCGTGAGAACATCACGACGTCGGTGAAGATGAACTACAAGACCGGCATTGATACGCTCGAAATCGAGAACGAGGATGCGCTGAAGCGCGTCGTTCTCAACAACGAGATCGTGTTTGCCGATGCACGCGAAACCGGCGCTCGTATCGCCGAGATGAAGGTGCTGGAGCACGAGATCAACCTGCTCAAGACCGAGCGTCTGTCGAAATTCCAGGGCGAGTTGCAGCAGGCGACGCATGATGGAGTCGACCTCAAGCTGATCGACGAGCGCCGCCGCCAGGTCGAGCGCAACACGGAATCGCTGGACCGTTCGCACCAGCTGGCGCTTCGCTCGCTCGAGCGTGACTATGATCGCGAAACCCGCGAACTGGCGCGTGACGAGCGCGGCGACGATCGTGAGTTCGACCGCGAAGGCCGCAACCTTCAGCGTCAGGAAGATCGTGGCAATCGCCTCGAGGATCGCGAAGACGAGAAGGTGCGCCGCAAGGAAGACCGCGATTACGATTACGACACGCGTGCGAAGAATCTCGACATCCAGGCGCGCGAGCGCGACCACGGCTTCGACACCCGCAAGAAGGAAGTCGATGTCGCGGACAAGGAGCAGTATGCCCAGATCGCGCGCACGCGTGAGCAGTACAAGGCTGCCCGTGATCGCCTGCGCGATCTGCAGGATCTCGAAAAGGACATGGACAAGCACCGGCTCGACGGCCGGATCAAGGAAGCCGACGCCACGCACGACCGCGATATGGATGTGCGCAAGCTCGACGCCCAGCGTGAAGCGGATCGTCTGGTGCTCGGCGCCAAGATGAGCCCGGAACAGATCCTGGCGGTGAATGCCGGCCTGTCGCCGGCAGTCGCCAAGGTTCTGGAAGAGCAGGCGAAGGCTCTGGGCGCCGACAAGACCGCGCAGATGGACCTGATGCGCCAGATGGTCGAGCAGGCGAACCGTCAGGCTGTCCGCTCGGAAGAGCAGGCGCGCGCGATGTTCGACAGCGGCATGAAGGGTGCGGTTGGCGTTGCGGCGGGCGCAGGTGGCAACAAGAACCCGATCCTTGGCGTTGTCGCCGGCGATGAGACGGTTGAGTGCCCCAAATGCACACGCGTGAACCACGCCAAGGCGAAGTTCTGCGTTGGTTGCGGCGAACAGCTCCGCAAGTAAGGGGCTAGTCGATGACTGGACCGTCAAGCGCTCCCAACCGCATCTCGCCATGCTGCTATCAGCATGCGCTTGCGCTGGATGCCGTGTTCTGCGGCGAATGCGGCAAGCCGATCATGCGCTGCATGGCGTATCAGGAATGCGGCGGCCTGGTTGGCGATGATGGTTGCTGTTCCGTGTGTGTGCGGCCGCAGCTGTTCCTCGATCGCGATGCGGTGACGGATGTGAAGGCCGGCGGCGTGCTGATGCTGCCGCTGGTGTTCTACAACGCCTCGTCGATTGCGCGTCCGTTGTTCGTGACGGATGTGTGGATTCGCGAAGGCGATGGCCCGCGCCGGCGTATCGAATTGCCGTGGAAGCGGCTTGATGCTGGCGGCTCCAACCGCTTGAGCATCCAGACCGGCGTACTGGAGCAGCAGGGCCGGCACGGGATCGAGATCACGTTTGCGGCGGCGACCAACTACTTCATCCGCGAGGAGAAGTTTGCGTTCACCTCGTCGCTCGGCCTTGAGGCGGAGCAGGGCGGCAGCCTCGTCATCAACCAGACGATCAATGCGTCTGGCGTCGGTTCAGGTGGCGATACGGTTTATGCGCCGATCCGGCTCGAGACGGTTGGCGATGCCGGGCGCAAGCCGGAGAATAGCGGCAAGGCGGCTGAGCTCGGCTTGCAGCGCGCGGATAACTTCGAAGCTTCGATGGGTATTCGTGGCTATATCAATGGGCCGCTGAAGGGATCGGTGGTGTCGCGCGGCGCGCGGATCATCTGGAAGGGCTTTGGCGCGGCGGCTCCGAATGCCGGGGCGATCACGACGCCGGACAGCATTCTCGCGCTTGGGCGCGGCAAGACGGTGGCTGAAGGCGGCGACAATCATCTGCAACTGCTGGCCACCGACGCCAGCGGCAAGATCGATGAGCAGCTGAGCCAGGCGATTTCGCGGCGTCATATCGAGCTGTTCGTCCAGAGCGGCCGTCTGTGCGCGCGTGTGACGGGATCGGCCGGGATCATGATCGGCGACCACAAACATGGCGCGGATGATGCGATCGCCGTGATCGACCATGGCGATGTCATCAAGGTGTTGCCGAAGTTTCCTGAAGCTGTCGGTTTACAGGTGCGCATGCGCGCGAATTATGGCCAGATCGACGAGATCGCCATCACCCGCGTTCCTGCTTTGCCCGAGGCCAATTCGCGATGAAATGCCCAAACTGCCAGAGCGATGTTCCCGCCGACGCCCGCTTCTGCGGCGAGTGCGGTCAGGCCATGAAGCAACTCGGCCGTAGCCTGGCGGAGACATCGTCGGCGGGCCCGGACCTTTCAGGCCTGCGCACCATCGACGACATGGACACCAAGGCGCCGCGTGGCGAGCAGCAACGTGTGATGCAGCCGGGCGAGGTGTTCGCTGGGCGCTACGAAGTTTCGCAGGTGATCGGCGAGGGCGGCATGGGCGTGGTCTACCGCGCGCATGACAAGCTGACCGAGAAGGATGTGGCGCTGAAGCTGATCCGTGCGGATCGTCTGGCGGGTAAAGATGCGGTGAAGCGTCTGATCCGCGAAGGCGTGACGTCGCGCGACATCCGCCATCCGAACGTTGTTGCGGTGTACGATGTCGGCGATGCCGATGGGCAGCCGTATATGTCGATGGAATTTCTGGGCGGGCTGTCTCTGCGTTCGTGGAATCGTCAGCGGCTTCAGTCGAGCACGGATTGCTCGATGAAGACGGCGGCAAACATTGTGGCTGAGATTCTTGCGGGCCTTGATGCGGCTCATAAGGCGGGCGTGGTTCACCGTGATCTGAAGCCTGAGAACGTGATGCTGACGACTGTGCCCAATGATCAGGGCGCTCAGCTGAAAATTCTCGATTTCGGCGTGGCGCGTGCGGCGGGGGCTGGCGACACGGGCGCTACCTCGCTGGGTACGCGCGGCTATATGGCGCCGGAGCAGATCACGGCGCCGGATGCGGCCCAGCCTTCGGCTGATCTCTATTCGCTGTCGGTGATGTTCTACGAGCTGCTGGTCGGCGTTGTGCCGCAAGGCCATTGGCAGCCGCCGAGTGGCGGTCGCAGCGACGTGCCGCCGGCGATCGACAAGCTGATCGAGCGTGGGTTGGCGAACAATCCGCGCGTGCGTCCGCAGAACGTGGCCGAGTATGGCCAGTTGCTGGCTGATGCGATGAAGTCCACCGGCAATCTGTCAAGCGCATTCGCGCCATGGCTGGAGAAGATCGAGCAATCGGGCTTCAAGCCGCTGGTCGACAACATCAAGAGCAATCTCGACAAGTCCGGCTTCAACACGGGTGGGCAGCAGGCTCACAAGCCTCCGCCTCAACTTCAGCAGAGCCACGCGCCGCCAGTCGGCAAGAAGAACATGTTTCAGTGGTTCATGTATTCCCTCACCAAGAAGTACGTGGATGGCAAGGGCCGCGCGCACCGGATGGAATACTGGTCGTTCCAGGTCATCTGGTTTGTCTTTGCCGTGATCATGCTGATGATCGACGCGGAAATGTTCACGCAGGAAACCGGCCTGCCGGCTGACGTGATGTATCAGTACATGTCGACCGGTTCGTATTCGCCGCCGCTGTTCAGCCTGTTGTGGGTGGCCACGATCGCGCCGGTGCTGTCGCTCATCAGCCGGCGTTTGCATGATTTCGGTCAGAACGGCTGGATCGCCGCCGTTTGTATCATTCCCGGTATTGGAAGTTTGATCGCGCTCATCATTGGCCTGCCTGGCGGGAACAGGGGCGAGAACAAGTATGGTCCCGATCCGCTGGGCGGCGCGGGGTGATTTAGCAGGACGTTGGTTGAGCTGACTGCGGACACAGCTGTCGCGCAGAACGATGAGTCGCGAGTTGAGGGGACGCCCCATGTTCGGTGCGAAGAAGACGAAGATCGAGGACTATGGCTTTGGCGCGCTGCGCTCGGCCACGCCGGCGGTTGCGCCACGCATGGAGTTCAATGCGCGTGGGCGTGAGTCCAAGGTGGACCTGCGCAAGTATTGCTCGCCTGTGCAGGACCAGCTGACGATCGGATCATGCAATGCCTGCGCGATTGTGGGCGCGCTGGAATTCCAGATGCTGAGGGGCGGGCGGCCGTTGACGCCGCTATCGCCGCTCTACGTCTATTACAACGGACGAAAGCTGGCGGGCATGGAGCGCGAGGATAGCGGATTGCTGTGCCACCACGCGACGGCTGCGATCATGGCCTATGGCGCATGCGAGGAGAAGCTGTGGCCCTACAAGGTCGACAGGTTCGATCGTGAGCCGCCGAAGGAGTGTTACGACAATTCGCGTATGTTCGAGACGACGCAGTATGCCCGGTTGGGGTCTTCGGAAGAGGCGAAGGTTGCTCTGAGCCAGGGCATGCCGATCGTGTTTGGTTTCGATATTCCGCGCTCCTACTATTCGGCTGCTGCGGCGACGGGGCGGATGCCGGGTGAGGGCGCGTTCGATCATGAGCCGATGTCGGGCCACGCGATGCTGATCGTCGGGTTCGATGACCAGCAGGGCATGTGGCTGGCGCGGAACAGCTGGGGCGAGAGCTATGGCGAGAAGGGCTATGTCTGGATTCCGTACGGGCTGGTGAACCGCTATGTCTGGAATGACGAGTTGTGGGCGATCGGCTCGCTGGAGAAGGTTCAGACGGCGCGCCTTTTTGGACCAACGATGGAACAAGCCGTGCGCGACGTTCAACAACGCGGGGCGCAACAGGCGCAGGATGCGCTGAAGGTGCTGCGCAAGGAAATCAGCGACGAACTGCAGAAGCGCACCGACGACGCCAAGTCATCGATGCGAGATCGTTTGCGCGAGCAGGAAAAGCAGCTCGAAGCCAAGCGCAATCCGAACAAATAGGGGGATGGGACGTGGCGGACGAGACCTATGTGAACCGGGTGAAGGGCGATCCTTATGCGGGCGCGCTGCGGCCCGTGGCGCAGGCGAAGGCGCCGATGCTGTCGTTCAAGGCGGGTGGGCGCGAAGAGCGCGTGGACCTGCGCGACAAGTTCGGGCCGGTGATCGACCAGGGCGAACTCAATTCGTGCGCCTGCTGCGCGACTGTGGCGGCGGTCGAATACCTATTCGCCAAGCGCGAGGGCAAGTGGCTGATGATGTCGCCGCTGTTTGTCTATTTCAACGCGCGCAAGATCAGCGGCATGGAGATGATGAATGCGCCGCTGCTGTCGGCTCATGCGCCAGCCGCGCTGATGGCGTGGGGCGTCTGCGATGACGATAACTGGCCGTACGACATAAACCGGTTCAACACGCCGCCGCCGCAAGAAGCGTATCGCAATGCTACCGTTCTGCAGGCTGTGCAGTTCGCGCGGCTTGGATCGCTGGACGAGATCAAGGCGTCGCTGAGTGCCGGCATTCCTGCGATGTTCGGATCGAACATTCCACGCGGCTATTATCAGGAAGCCGAGCGCACTGGCTTGATGCCGGAGCTTGGCAAGGCGGATGGTCCGCCTTCGGGCCATGCGATGCTGATCGTCGGCTATGATGATCGCGCCAAGCACTGGATCGTGCGCAACAGCGTTGGTGAGCGCTTCGGCGAGAAGGGTTATGTGCGCATTCCGTATTCCGTGTTCGACAAGCATGTCTGGAATGAAGACGTGTGGGCGGTTGGCGAGCTTGAGAAGATCGGGCAGCGCACACTGATCGACGGCACGGTGCGCGAGGCGGTGGATGATATTCAGCGCAACGGGGCGTCGCAGACGCAGAGCGCGATGGCGGCGCTGCGCAAGGAAATCGGCGAGGAACTCACCAAGCGCACCGACGATGCGAAGCTGAGTTTCCGCGAACGGTTGCGTGAGCAGGAGCGGCAGCTCGAGGAAAAGCGCAAGAAAGACAAGCCGCCCGGCCAGTAGGGCGACCTGCCTTCCGGTATCATTCCATGCACCGCCAAATGGCTTTGGTCGTTAAGCCCTCATTCACCGATTAATGAGCTAATAGCACGCAAGCGACGGGCCTTCTGCTTCTCCTGCCGTTCCGTCGCCTTGGGGTGAGTCACAACGTCCCCTTCCGTGGCCACCACGTAACGGCCGCGCCTGTTCCACCCCCCGCAGGCGCGGCCACTTACTTTCGGGCCGCAGGTTCAGCTCGTGGTCTTCAGCTTGCCGGCTTCCTGGCGGGCGCCAGGTACTGCCAGGCGGTGTAGGCGGAGAGGGCGGCGGTGATGACCAGAAGCGCCACCCAGGCAGGGTAGAGCACATCCGACCATCCTTCGGCGGCGATCTGGGTCGCCGCGGCCACCGCTACGAGCAGCACGCCGATCACGATCAGCTCCAGTGCTGTCTTTATCTTCGCCAGCGATGACACGCGCGCGCCTTCGCCATCCTTGGCGGTCATGCGCAGGATCGTCATCGTTGTGTCCCGCAGCACGATCACCGTGGTCGATGCAGCGATCGCCCACCAGAAGGGCCAGGGTGTTTGCGCCGCGACGATCGACAGCGCGATGAGCGGCAGGCCGACGAGGGCCTTGTCCGCGATCGGATCGATCAGCCGGCCGAACTTTGAATGCGCATCGAAGGCGCGGGCGGCCATGCCGTCGAACAGATCGGTGAGGGCGGCGATGATGAAGAGCACTGCTGACCAGATGGTCCAGCCTTGGGCGGCTTCGTCGGTGGAGTTGTAGGCCTGCCAGATTGCCCAAGCGATCACCGGCGCCAGAACGAGGCGCGCGAGGGTGAGGGCGTTGGGGATCTGTTTGAGCAAGTGAATCTCCGGATGGAGGCGGACTCTTAGCGGCCCGGAAGCCGGGCGGCAAAGTGGTGTGCGGCGAAGAGTGCCAGCGAGAGGGCTTGTTGTTTGTTATAATATACCGTAGCGTTATTGTGTAACAGACGTGGAGAGACAGATGCGGCTTAGCTCCAGACTTGCGATTGGCGTGGCGGCGGTGGCGCTGGGGGCGCCCGGGGCGCTCGGGCAGCAGGTGGCCCAGACCCCTCCACAAACTGTCGCGCAGGACGACAGCAACAACCGTTCAGATGTCGTGGTGATCACGGGCGTAGGCCCCGTAAGAACCAGCGACGAGCTGATCGCATCCACCACCGTGCTCAATTCAGACGCGGTCGTCGAACGGCTGGCGGGGGGGCTGGGGGATACGCTGTCCGGGCTGCCGGGCGTGGCGTCGACGTCCTTCGGTCCCGGCGCGAGCCGACCGATCATACGAGGTCTTGGCGCCGAGCGGGTGCAAGTGCTGGCGAACGGTATCGGCGTGATTGATGCGTCGGCGGCGAGCCCCGACCACGCCGTCACCAGCGATCCGCTGGGGGCAGAGCGCATCGAGATCCTGCGTGGACCGGCATCGCTGGCCTATGGCGGCGGCGCGACGGGCGGCGTGGTGAACGTCATCGACGGGCTGATCCGCGAAGAGCTTCCCAAAGAGGCTGTCTCGGGCGCGGTTTATGGTGCGCTGACCAGCGCGGACGAGGGCAAGCAGGCGGCCGCACGCGTGGTTGGCACGGCGGGCAGCTTTGTGGGCGTGCTCTCGGGCTCGTGGATGGACGCGGGCAATATCGACATTCCCGGTTATGCGCTTTCGAGTGCGGCGCGGGCGGAGGAAGTGGCGGAAGGCCATGACCCGGCCGAGTTC
Organism: Hyphomonadaceae bacterium; assembly: GCA_036733305.1. Lineage (GTDB taxonomy): Bacteria > Pseudomonadota > Alphaproteobacteria > Caulobacterales > Hyphomonadaceae > UBA7672. The sequence continues at coordinate 58,534 of DAINAT010000005.1, read as the reverse complement.
GCCAAGGGCACGCTGCCGAACTCGGCGGTCGAGACCAAGTCGCTGAGTGGCGGCCTGAGCTGGGTGGGTGACAACGCCTATCTCGGCGGCGCAATCCGACGGGCCGAGAATACCTATGGCATCGTGGCCGAGGAGAACGCTTTCATCGATATGGAGCAGACCCGCTATGATGTGCGCGGCGGCATCGACCTCAACGGTCCGATCTCGTCGCTGAAGGCGTCGGGTTCGGTGGTGGACTACAAGCACACCGAGTTCGAGGCGCCGGGCGAGCCGGGCACCATGTTCACCAATGAGGGCTGGGAAGCCCGTGTGGAAGCCGGCCACGCGCCGATCGGCCTGCTGGAAGGCAGCGTGGGTATCCAGGCGTCGAAGCGCGACTTTGCGGCGGTGGGTGACGAGGCCCTGATTGGGCCGACGAAGACCGAGAATGCGGGTCTGTTTGTTTTCGAGACGTGGGATGCGGGCGAGTGGGGTCTTGAGGGCGGGCTGCGCTTTGACCAGACCGACATCAACAATATCGACTTCGGCAAGCGCGGGTTCGACACTTGGAACGCCTCGCTGGGCGCGCACATGCATGTCGGCGAGCATATCTTCCTCGGTGCGTCGGTGGCGAAGACGCAGCGGGCGCCGACGGATCTGGAATTGTTTGCGGACGGTCCGCACCCGGCGACGGGTCAGTATGAGGTCGGCGATGCCGCGCTGGGCGTGGAGAAGGGCATCAACACCGAGCTGACGGCGCGCTGGGAGGATGATGCGTTCAATCTGCAGGCGACGGTCTATCGGTTCGACTTCGACAGCTTCGTCTATCTGGAGGACACCGGCCTTCTGCATGAAGGCGAGGAAGGCGGCGGCGAGGAAGAGGGCCATGATCATGGCGACCTGCCGATCTTCCAGTATGTGCAGGCTGGCGCGGTGTTCACCGGCCTGGAGCTGCAGGGCGATGTGAAGCTGGGCAATGCGTTCGGCGTGAACTGGAAGGCCGATGCTTCGGCCGACTTCGTGCGGGCCAAGCTGGATCGCGGCGGCAACCTGCCGCTCATTCCGCCGCTGACGGTGAATGCCGGCATCGAGGGCGAGTATAACGGCATTACGGGTCGGATTGGCGCGCAGTATGCGGCCGAGCAGGACAAGGTGGCCGACTTCGAGACGCCGACGGACAGCTATCTGACGTTCGATGCGCGGGTTGGAATTCCGCTGACCGAGTCGGTGAAGCTGATGCTGGAAGCGCGCAACATCACCGATGAAGAGGTGAGGGTGCATTCCTCGCCGCTGAAGGAGATCGCGCCGCTGACGGGGCGGAATTTCCGGGTGGCGTTGAAGGCCGAGTTCTAGGGGTTTATGAGTACGCTCTCATCCTTCGAGACGCCGCTACGCGGCCCCTCAAGATGAGGGCTACTCAACCGCCGGCATTTCAGCCCTCATCCTGAGGAGGCCGAAGGCCGTCTCGAAGGGCGTCTCCAAGGATGGGGGCGTTAACCCTGAATGCAAAAAGACCCGCTTCGAACGAAGCGGGCCTTTCCGATACTCTACTGAACTCTACTCAACTAACTCTACAGAACGCCACTAACTCACACGCCGGTTTCTCTGGCGAGGGCCCGGCTGCATGACTTGCAGCAAGTGTGGGGCCAACTCATCGATTTCCGGGGAAAACGCTAAGCAGGTGAGTCGAAAAGACGCGGGGCGCGGAGACCTGGGTAGACCTCGACGCGCCCCTTTGTTGGGTCATCGCCCGCTCGAAAAAGCTTAGGCAGCTTTCTTGGCGGATTTGGCGACCGTTTTGGTACGCTCAGCAACTTCTTCGACGGCTTTCGGCGTCAGGGCGACGGCGCTGTCGAACAGTTCGGTCTGGGCTTTCTTGGCGACTTCAGCGTAGGCCATGAAGCGGGCCGGGATGTCCTGCATCGCAGCCTGGGCAACTTCGCCGGCTTTTTTCGCGTAGGCGGTCGGTTGGGCTTCAGCCGTCATCAGAGCCGTCGCGTCCTTGGCGGCGTCCTGCATCCAGGCGGTCGTCAGCTCAACGTTCTTGTTCATGGCCTGGATCGCCACGGCGCGGTATTTCGCAGCCATGTCGTTGAAGGCTTTGAGCGGGGTGGCGGCAGCGTCGAAGTTCGGCTGGAATTTCGAGAATTGTTCGAACGACTTCGAGAAGTCGAACATGTCGGTCATCGGGTTCATGAGGGGCTCCAAGAGGTCAGGTCTGTTGGTTCGTATTCTGTAGGGAGCATCTAATGCCGCGCCGCGGCAAACGCAAGGTTAAAATTGCCGCAAGCGCGAAAAAGATTCCGCGAGTGCGAAGGGAAATTTAGGTTTGCGTTAGGGAATGGTCGGGGCGGGGGTTGGTCGGGTTGGGTTTTTTGGGGGTGCTGCGTGCCGGGCAGTCGGCAATGGGCAATCGAGCGCGGATTTCAAACATGTGGCGCAGCGAGCGCCGCGTAGGGTGCATCTTGATGCACCGCGACCGAACTCCGGTGCATCAAGATGCACCCTACGCGGTGGGGGTGGCTCTGGGTCCCGGCTTTCGCCGGGAGGAGCGGGACAAAGAATGTGCATTGGTGGTTGGGGTGTGGTGCATCGTTGATGCACCCTACGAGTTATTCCGCGACGTAGCGGCCGGGCGCTGGTTCGAGGCGCGGGGTGCTCTTCGGGAAGCTTTCTTCGGCGGTGATTTTCTTGCCGGAGCGCTTGGCGAGCCATTCGGACCAGTCGGGCCACCAGGAGCCTTCGTGGGGCGCCGAGGCGGCGCGCCAGGCGGCCAGGTCTGTCGGGGTGTCGTCGCTGACCCAGTAGCCGTACTTCTTCTTGTCCGGGTGGTTCACGATGCCGGCGATGTGGCCGGATTGGGCGAGGACGAAGCGGCCATCGCCCTTGGCGCGCGCGAGGCCTTTGAAGGAGGCGTCCCACGGGGCGATGTGGTCCTTCTCGCAGGCGACCACGTAGTGCGGGATCTTGATGTCATCGAGCGAGACGGACTTGCCGTCGATCTCGAAGCCGCCGGTTGCAAACTGGTTGTCGCGATAGAGCAGGGTCAGGTATTCGCGGGCCATGCGCTCTGGCAGGCGGGTGGAGTCCTCGTTCCAGAACAGCAGGTCGAATTTCGGACGCTGTTCGCCGAGCAGGTAGGCCTTCACGGCAGGACCGTAGACGAGGTCGTTAGGGCGCAGGAAGCTGAAGGTGCGGGCCATGATGCGCTGGTCGAGATAGCCCTTGCGCTGGGCCTCGATCATGATGCCGGAGATAAAGGTCTCGTCGATGAAGGACTTCATCGGGCCGGGGTCTTCGAAGTCTGTCAGCGCGGTGAAGAAGGTGCAGGACTTGGCGGGGTTCTCGCCCTTGGTCTTGCCGAGCAAGGCTTGCGTGAGGGCGAGGGTGGTGCCGCCGATGCAGTAGCCGACAACGTTGATGCCATCCTTGCCGTGCAGCTCGTCGACCTTTTGCATGGCGGGCAGGACGCCCTCGGTGACGTATGAGTCCATGCCGTAGTCGCGCAGTTCCTCGCGCGGGTTTTTCCAACTGACGATGTAGACGGCGTAACCCTGCTCGGTGAGCCATTTCACCAGCGAGGATTTCGGTTGCAGGTCGAGGATGTAGAACTTGTTGATCCAGGGCGGGATCAGCAGGAGCGGGCGCGCGTAGACTTTCTCGGTCACCGGCTCGTAGCGCACCAGCTGGAACAGCGGGGTCTCGTGGACGACGTGGCCCTTGGCGGTGGCGAGCGTGTCGCCGACCTTGAAGGCTTCGGGATCGGAGAGCGTGACGAGGAGATCGCCGCCGGAGCGTTCGAGATCCTTCACCAGATTTTCGAGGCCCTCGACCAGCGAGCGGCCATTGGTCTCGACCGCTTTCTTCAGCGCGACCGGGTTGGAGGCGAGGAAGTTCGAGGGGGAGAAGAGATCGACGAGCTGGTGGGTGAAGAAGTGGATCTGTTCGGTGTGCTTCTCGTCCTCGCCCGTGGAGGCGCCGTCTGCGAGGCTTTCGAGATAGGCCGACATGATCTGGTACTGGCGGCGCAGGTAGTAGAAGAACGGGTGCTTGTCCCATTCGGCATCGTTGAAGCGGGCGTCGGCCGGACCGTCTTCGGCGGCCTTCGCCTTGGCCATCATGGCGTTGCCCGAGAGCATGGCCTGCGTGAGTTCGGCGTAGAGGGCGGTGGTGTTCTGCCAGAACGAGATGTGGGTGTTGAACGCCTTCATCGGGTTGGTCATCCAGCCCTGGGCGTGACCCATGGCGGCGCGCAGGAAGAAGGGCTGGCCCGGACCCTCGACGCCCGGATTGCGAATCTCGCGGCGGGAGAGGGCGAGGAAGAGTCGCTGCAGGAGGAAATTTATGCGCTGGAAATTCTGACCGAGTTCGAAGGCTCCGAGTGAACTCATACCGTCGGTCATAGATGCGCCCGGAAACTGGTTACTTGAATAAAGGTAACATCCGCCCGCGGCGGGTCAAACGCCAGATAGCGAAGGATTTTTCCCCTGACGTAAGGTCTGCCACGCGAGTGTTACGACCAAGCTAGCGGCCATGGCCGGAATTCGATTTTTGACGCCCTGCGGCAATTGCGGGCTTCATGAATCCTGTAAGGGCGTGTACACGGGTCGCCTGGAGTTTGCTGCAACTGCACAGTGTTGTCGCTCGTTGAGTTCGGAGACGTCACCGCACATGCAGCTTGGCTCTCTTTCACGCTGGTTGAAAAAAGACGCCGCCGTGTACGAGGGCGAGCTGTTCAACGTATCGATTCAGGGTCGTGGGACGAACGTGGTGTTTATCCATGGCCTCGCGGCGTCGCCGGATTGCTGGGACGGCGCGGAGGAATTTCTCGGCGGAAACGTGCGCTGCCATTTGCTGCACATGCGCGGTTTTTCGGGCCTCGCCCCGTCGGGCTTCCGCGAGCCGATGAATTTCCTGAAGCCGATGGCGGATGCGATCGCGGGATATATCCGCTCGCTGAAGGCCGGGCCGGTGGCCGTGGTGGGCCATTCTATGGGTGGAATTGTTTCTCTAATTCTGGCCCGCGATCACGCTGATGTTGTGGATCGCCTGATGGTGGTGGACGTGCCGGCGTTCTTTTCGGTGCTGATCAACCCGTTTGCGACGCCCGGTTCGATCGCCGGAATCGCCCAGCACGCACGCCGCAGCTATGCCGCGAAAACCAAGCCGCAGCTGCAGGATGAGCTGCGCTCGGGCACGCCGAAGCTGGTGGCGGACCCGGCAGACGTGGAGCGGGTGGTGCGCTGGGGGATTACCTCGGATCGCAATGTTACGGCCGATGTCATGGCGGAAGTCATGGTGACGGACCTGCGGGCGGATGTGGCGAAGATCGAAGCGCCGGTGGATGTGGTGTATGCTTGGGACAGGTCCGGGCATGCGTCGAAGCTGGGGATCGACCAGGTCTATGCGTCGTCCTATGCCGGTCTGACGCGGGGCCGGAAGGTTCGAATCGACGATGCGCGTCACTACGTAATGCTGGACCAGCCGGCCGAGTTCTACGGTGTAGTGAGCGAGTGGCTGGCCAGATAGGCAACCGAGATACCAAGATGAGCGAACACGAAACCATCGAGCTGCGCCGCTATCCGAGCAGGAAGCTCTACAACAAGAATTCGTCCTCCTATGTGCGCCTGCCGGAAGTGGCGGAGATGGTGCGCAAGGGCGCCAATGTGCGCGTCGAGGATACGGAGACGGGCGAGGATGTGACCCGCGCCGTGCTGCTGCAGATCATCATGGAGCAGGAAGGGCAGGCATCGGGCTCGATGCTGTCGGCGGACCTGATGATGGACATGATCCGGCTGCACCAGTCGAAGGCGTCCGAGATGATGACCGGGCTGTTCGAACAGTCGGTGGCGTTCATTCGCTCGCAGCAGGAACAGCTGGCGAGCCAGATGACGGGCGCGATGTCGGGCATGGGCGCGATGGGCGGCCAGTCGTGGAACGTGTTCGATCCGGCCGCGATGCAGGAGATGCAGCGCGAGTATCAGAAACGGCTCGCCGGCTTCTGGACGGGCGCGATGCCGGGCATGCCCGGAATGCCGCAAGCGGCGCCGGCTGCTGCCGCTGCGCCGACGAAGAAGGCTGAAGAGCCGGCTGCTGCTGGTGGTGGTGGCGAGGCTGCCGAGCTGAAGGCGCTGCGTGCACGCCTTGAAGAGCTTGAGAAGAAAGTCGGGAAGAAGTAGCGCGGGCTAGCTAGCGGTCAGCCTGCCAGCGCGGGTTGTCCGGATGCAGTCGCATGCGCCTGAACTGGTAGGTGCAGACAACAGCCGCCGCTGCGCCCGAGAAGGCGTACATGATCGCCATGCCTGCGTGGGCAAACACGCCCCCAAACATGACGACCGGCAGAGCGCCGCAGATCGCGCCGACGACAGCGGCGGTGAGGTAGAGTGCGTCCGGTTTCCTGAGATAGGAGCTTGCGACGCCGATGCAGCAGCCAGCTACGAAGGCGGACACTGCGCTGACGTAATAGGCCCAGAAAATCGTGAGGGGAAAAAGGATAACGCCCGGCGAGAAGATCAAGCCGATCGCGGGGCCGATGGCGGCAAAGGCCAAGCCATGCAGGAGGACGCGCCAGAAGTAGAATATCCAGAGGCCGCCGTGTGGTGCGTGCATCTTCTGTCCCCCGCAAAGAGTTGAACCTGCTGCGGAATAAGATCGATACATTAGAAATGGGGCCGCGCGCGCACAGACCAATGCGGCTAAATGGAGCGGGTTTGGCGGGATGCCGTTAGGGTCCCGCCAGCGCCAGCTATTTGCCGGGGTGATAGTCGCGTGTTGCTTCCGCCACCACGGCTTCAAGCGTCATCGGCGGTTGTTTCCATTTTTCGGCGGCGAAGATCGGCGCTTGATCGGCGTAGTGCGGGGACTTCGCGTCGATCGTTGCTGAGCCGTATTGGTGGATGGTGTCGATCTTGTACGTGCCATCGGGGGCCCAGTCGGCGATGGCGACGTAGGTGTCGCCGGCGCGGCCGGAGCGGAATTTGTCTTTCATCAGGTCGCCCGCGACGTAGACGGCGCGGAGAGTGTCGGGGCCGCCGTTCGTGGGCCATGACTGGCCGCCGCGGGCGACGCGGCTGACTTCGCTCCATTTCGGGTCGATGCGGCCGAGGGAGGCTTTCAGCAGGGCGGCGGTGGCTTTGAGAGCGGTGAGCGCTTTCTCACGGTTGTAGGTGTCGTGGATCTGGCTGCCCATGGCGGCCTGGCCGGTGAAGATGGTGAGGGCGGCGTTGCGGTTTTCCATGTCGGCGCGGCCATCCCAGGCAGCGACGATGGCGAGGGCGGCTTTCAGATCCTCGTCAGCGCCGGGGTCTACGTTCTTGAGGTCGGCCTGCATCTTCCGGACGTTGCTGCCGGCGGCGTAGCGATCATCCATCTTGTAGGCGAAGAATTCCTCGCGCGTGATCGAGGTGTCGGCGCCGAAGAGTTCCTGCGCACGCAGGCCGCGATTGGTAACCAGCGTATCGAGGCCGTAGTCCTTCGGATAGTTTTCCGCTTTCGGATTGTCTTCGGGGCCGGAGGGCAGGAGCGGCGAGTTGTTGGCGTTGACGATGTAGCCGGACTTGGGACGGATGACGGAGGGGAGCGTGGTGGGCGATTCAAAGCCTTTCCACAGCGTTTCGGAAATGTCGCCGGGGAGGACCTTGGTGCGATCCCAGCCGGGGACGCGCTTGGGCATGTGGGCGTTCCAGAAATAGGCGATGCCGCCTTTGGAATCGCCGACGATGTAGTTCACCGATGGGATGGCGTTGTACTTGATCTGGGCGGCGCGCCAGTCGTCTACGGACTTTGCCATGTTGATGGCGAGGTACTGGTCGAGGTGTTTGAAGTCGCCCTTGCCGACGTAGGAGAGGGCGAAGACGCCTTTGTCGGTGATGTAGACGGGGCCGTGTTCGGAGGCGAGGGCTGTGCGTTCAACGGGGACGAGCGCGCCGTTCTTCAGCACGTTGTACTTGATCTGCTTGCGCTCAAGGTTTTTCCACGCGCCGTCCATGCGGTATTTCGTGGGGGTCTTCTCGTCGTCAACGACGAGTTTGAACGTGTCGAACAGGTCGGGCTTGTTGACGGTGGAAGCCCAGCCGAAATTGGGGCCGACGCCGGTGAGGATGATGGGCGTGCCGGGGAAGAGGCCGCCGATGAGGTCGATGCCTTCTTCGGATTTGAGGCGGGCTTCATACCAGGCGACGCGGCCCTCATAGGGCTGGTGCGAGTTGGCGGCGAGGCGCGTGTGGCCATCGGCCGAGCGGCTGGGGGCGACGGCGAGACCGTTGGAGCCGAGCTCGATGTCGTCGGTGGTGTCGATGAAGGCTTCGCGGGTCGACTTGGTCGACATCTCCATGTTGGCGCGGCCGGAGAGGAGGGAGTCGATCTCTGCCTCGAAGCCGTAGAAGGACATGGGGCGGTTGACGAAGCCGGCCATGATATCGCGGCCGGTGATGGGCATGGTGCGGGCGCAACCGGTGTCGGCGTGTTCGGCGCACCAGAGGTTGAGGCCGGCGGCGTAGCCTTCGACCACGGCTTTCGATTGCGGCGAGGTCTTCGTGTCGTAGTCGCGGTTGACGATATCCGTGTTGCCGAGGGCGAGGATCATGTCGTCCGACTTCGCGCCGGCTTCGCCGACGATCTCGGAGAGCGTGCCGCGGCTGGAGCGGATGACTTCCTCGATGGTCTTCCAGTCGTCTTCGGCGTGGGCGTAGGCGAGGCCGTAGGCGACGTCTGCGTTGCGCTTGCCGTAGATGTGGGGGACGCCGAATTTATCGCGAATGACGCGGGCGTCGTAGTGGCTGGCGATGGTGCGGGCTGTTGTTGCGTCGAAGGGGGCGCCGGGGGCGAAGCCGGTTGGGGCGGTGGCGCAGGCGGCCAGCGCAATGGCGGAGACGGCGAGGGTGAGCGAACGGAGCATGGCGTTTTCTTCCCGTGTTTTCGGGGAAGGTAGATCAAGGTCGGGACGGGAACAACGCTATCAGGGCGCGGCACGAGCAAGAACGCCTTCCCCTTTTTCAAAGGGAAGGCGTGTACTGCGCCGAAGCGCTTCTTCGGGGGATAGGGACGCCTCCGGCCGATTGCGGGGAGGCGTCCGGTAGACGTTGTCGCTGCTAGAACTTCACCCACACGCCGGCGCCGAGCATTTTCGGGACGCCGCGGATGTAGGTGGGTATGCCGAACTCGCCGCCCGTGTTGCCGGCGTCGATGAGGTATTCCTTATCGAGCGCGTTCTCGAGATAGACGCTGCCGCCCCAACGGCCGTCGTGCGAGTCGAAGCCGATCTTCAGGTCAAGGATGGCGTAGGCTTTCTGGAATTCCCACGGATCGTTGTCGTCTTCGAAGTAGTGCGAGCTTTTCCAGACATAGCTGGGTGCGAAGTAGACCTTGCCGAGATCACCCCACTGCGTGTGGAAGTCCGCAGCGAGCGAGAAGGAGTTCTGCGGCGACAGGCGGAAGCGGTTGCCAGCGTATTCCAGCGGGTTGCCGTCTTCGTCGGTCTTGTCATAGCGGGCGTGCGTGTAGGCGTAGGTGGCGTAGAGGTCGAGGAAGTCGGCGGCTTCGAAGCGACCGTCGAGTTCAAGACCGTAGGTGGTGGCGTTACCGGAGTTCTCGGTGATGAAGGAGCCCTGGCTGACATCGTAACGCGTGGTCTGGAAGTTCTTGTACTCGCCATAGTAGGTCGAGGCCGTCAGGTGCAGGCGGTTGTCGAGGGTTTCCGTGTAGAGGCCGAGTTCGACGTTGTCGTAGGTTTCCTGATCCACGACCTCGAAGCCGGTTGCTTCGCGGACGTTGGACGAAAGCGACGGCGGGCGGCGGCCACGGCCGGCGGCGGCCCAGACGTTGGTGTCGTCGTTGAGACGCCAGGCGGCGTTAAGGCGCCAGGTGAATTCGCCATCGGTGTCGTAGCTGCGCGAAGCCGGAACGCCCTGGCTGTCGGTGGAGACCAGCGTGGTGCCGCCGGTGACGGCGTTGCGCCGGCCGCCGAGCGCCGGGTTGCCTTTCACGATGTAGACCAGCGAGTCGGAATAGATCTCGTCCTTGGTGTAGCGAAGGCCACCGGTGAGGGTGATGCTGTCGGTGACTTTCCACGATGCGTCGCCGAACAGGTCGTAGCTGGTCTGTTCGCCGTTCGAGAAGGTTTCCTCGACGTGGTCGGTTTGCAACGGAACGATCCGGCCCTGGAGCGCGAGCAGGGCGGAGATCGGCATCGGGTTGATCAGGTTGTCGAAGTTAGCGGCGCCCGGGATGCCGTTGGCGGCCATGAACTGCTTGAACGTTGCGACCGTGAAGTTGGTGCGCATCTGCGCGTTGACGCCAGCGACGAGTTGCGGGGCGAGGAAGGCCTGTGCGCGTGCTTCTTCAGTGTTGAAGCGCAGACGGACGGAGTGATCCTGCGTGTAGTAGTTACCGCCGAAGAAGGCCGACAGTGGGCCGCCATTGTCGAAGTTGAAGCGCAGTTCCTGGCTCCAGACGTGGGCGTTGTCGACTGAAGCGAACTGCAGGAGCGACATGGCCGAGCCGTCCGAGTCGAAGGCTTCGAGGTTGTGGAGCGAGCGGGTCGCGGTGGTGGAGGTGAGGGTCCAGTCGTCGTTCAGTTCCCAGGCGAGGTTGGCGGTGACCGAGAAGATCTCGCGATCGGCGCCGAGATAGTCGCGCAGCTGCGAGCTCGTGATGTTGTTGGCCGTGCCGGTGTAGGGGCTGAGGTCGCCGCCGGCAGGGGCGAAGACGCCGGATTTGAACTGCGTGCCGGTGGAGTCGTTCTCCTCGTAGTTCACGATGAGATCAGCGCGCAGACGGTCGAGCGGCTCCCATGCGGCGGCGAGGCGGACGGCGGTGGTGTCCTGGCCCATCATGTCGGGGCCGTTGGAGACGTTGGGCACGTAGCCATCGCGGTTCTTGATGAGACCGGCGATGCGGACGGCGGCGTTTTCACCCACGACGAGGTTGTAGCCGGCTTCGCCACGGATGTAGCCGTAGTCGCCGCCATCGAGCTTGGCCCAGCCTTCATTGCCAGCAAGCGATGCGCGGTTCTGAATGAAGTTGATGCCGCCGGTGAGCGTGCCCTGGCCGAACAGCGTGGCCTGCGGGCCTTTCACCACCTCGATGCGCTCGAGATCGTACATGGCCGTGTTGGCCGCGAAGCGCGGAGCGCCGATCGAGACGCCGTTCTCGAACACGGCCACGCGGGGGCGGCCGCCATCCGACGTCACGCCGCGCAGCGAGTAGGAAGAGGCGTTGAGGCTTTGCGCCTGGACCTGCAGGCCCGGCACGTAGTCGGCGTATTCTTCGATGTCATCGGTGTTGAGCAGGTCGAGCATCGCCTGATTGGCGACGGAGATGTTGATCGGAACGTCGATCAGCGCCTGCTCCTGCTTCTGCGCCGTGACGACAACGCGGTCGCGGTTTTCCTCGTCAGCCGCGGGCGTGGGCTGAGTCTGGGCCAGGGCGGTGAATGGGCTTGCCAGGCCGAACACGATGAAGGCGGATGTGGACAGAAGGTTGAGCTTGGTCATGATTACCCCGGCGCTTTACGTGCCGGGTAACTACCGTTGCGGAACACTTGTTATAAGTGAACTTTTTGAGGCTTCTGCACGACGAATTTGTTACGATGCGGGCATTCGTTAGGGATCGCGCGCTCACGCGTGGGATCGCTGGCGCGGCGTGTTGTCGCCCGCGTAGCAGCTTGCAGACCTACAGGTCTTTTTCGCCGACGCGCTTGAGGACGTCCGCGGCGAATTCGGAGAGCGTGTCGTCTCTTGCGCCCATGATGACGATGAGGTCGCCGGGTTGGGCGAGTTCGACGAGCTTGTCGCCGCAGGCCGCGCGGTCTGGCAGGGCGTGGGCCTGCTTGCCGTGTGCGGTGACGCCCCCGGTGATGACGTTCGATCCCATCGAGCGGTCGACCGTGCCGCCGAAATAGGCGGGCTCGGGGAGCAGGAGAATGTCCCGCGGGCCGAGATCGCGGGCGAACATTTCGATGAACTGGTCTTTCATCTGGCGGATCGGGCCGTAGCCGTGCGGCTGCCACATCACGAGCAGGCGGCCGGGGAATTGGTGGAGCGTGGCGAGGGTGGCGGCGATCTTGTCGGGGTTGTGCCCGAAATCGTCGATGACGGTGATGTCCTTGGCGGTGCCGACGACTTCGAGGCGGCGGCGGATGCCGACGAAGTTCATCAGCGCCATGGTGGCTTCGCGCAGGCCGAGCCCGCAGGCGCGGGCAGCGGCGATGGCGGCGAGGCCGTTCGACAGGTTGTGGCGGCCGGGCGTCTGCAGGCAGATGCGCTGACGATCGCCGGTCTCGCGTTCGATGACGATGCAGGACATGCCATCGGGCTGGGTCACGAGGTCGGAGATGGAGAAGTCGGCGCTGGTGTCGGTGAGGGAGTAGGTGAGCGCGTTGGGTGGTTTCAGCTTGGCGTAGAGAGCGCGCGTTTCATCGTTGTCGAGATTGAAGACGGCGACCTGCGCCTTGGCGACAAAGTCGGTGAACAGGCGGCGGAGTTCGTCCATCGACTTGTGGTCGAGCGCGATGTTGTTGAGCACGGCGATGGTCGGATTGTAGAGGGCGATGGAGCCGTCGCTTTCGTCGACTTCGGAGACGAAGATGTCGCCCTCACCGACGATGGCGGAGGCGAAGGGGAAATCGCCGGCGACGAAGTTCTTCATCACGGCGCCGTTCATGACCGTGGGGTCGCGGCGGGTGGCGTAGAGAATCCACCCGATCATGCCGGTGGTGGTGGATTTGCCGGAGGTGCCGCCGACGGCGATGGAGATGCGGGCAGAGTTCACGAGTTCGGCGAGGAGCTGCGGGCGGGAGACTTGCGGGCAGCCGAGTTGTTTTGCGGCGACCACGTCCGGCACGGTATCTTCAACGGCGGCGGAGGTGACGAGGAGTTGCTCCTTGCGAGTGACGCCCGAGCCGTCCTGCGGGTGGAGGCCAATGCCGCGGGCTTTCAGGAAGTCGAATTTCGACGCGGTGCGGCCAGCATCCAGAGAGCGGTCGGAACCTTCGACGTCGTAGCCACGGCCTTTGACGATCAGGGCCAGCGGCAACATTCCACTGCCGCCGATGCCGCAGAAGAAGTAGGGTCCGGTGTGTGAGAGGGTCGTCTTTGAATCGGCCATAGAATTTGGTGTCTCAGCGGGTGGCGTATGGGGTCAAGTGAAAAGGTGTTCCGTATCGGGTCCGTGGCCCCCGGAACCCGCATGTCGCCCAAGATGGCGGAGAAGGCTTCCGATCTGGTGAAGCAGCTGACCGAGGGCCGGGCGGAGCTGGTGTTCCATCCGCAATGCTTTCGGCAGGCGGGGCATTTTGCCGGGACGGACGAGGAGCGGATCGCGGCGCTGGTCGAGGTGGCGAATGATCCGGGGTTTGATGCGCTGTGGCTGGCGCGGGGCGGATATGGCGCGTGCCGGGTGGCGGAGATCGCGATCCCGCAGCTGAACGCGGCGGCGCGGGCGAAGAAGTGGCTCGGGTATTCCGATGCGGGCTTCCTGCTGGCGGGGCTCTACAAGGCGGGGTTCAAGCAGGTCGCGCATGGGCCGATGCCGGTGGACCTCATTCGGGAGGATGGCGAGCAGGCGGTGAAGCGTGGGCTGGCCTGGCTGTTCGAGGGCGCGTCGTGGCCGCTGGAGCGGGGAACGACGCCGGGCCATCCGAACCTGGCGTTCAACCTGACGATCCTGAGCCAGTTGCTGGGCACGCCGCTGGAGCCGCCGCTGAAGGGGCATGTGCTGATGCTCGAGGATGTGGGCGAGTACATGTACCGGATCGACCGGTACTTCTATCACGTGACGTCGAACGCGAATGTGCGGACGTGCGCGGGCATTCGACTCGGGCGGTGTTCGGCTGTGCCGAAGAATGACCCGGATTTCGAAATGACCGAGGAAGACGTGGCGCGCTTCTGGTGCGAGCGTTCCGGCATTCCCTATCTCGGCCGCGCCGATATCGGACACGACAGCGACAACAAGGTTGTGCCGTTTGGCTGACGCTTACTGCGCGACCCAGCCGCCGTCGATTGAGAGCGATGTGCCGTTGATCTGGTTGGCGGCTTCGGTGGTGAGGAAGACGGCCAGTTGGGCGATGTCGGTCACCTTAACGAATTCCTTCGTCGGCTGGGCGGCGAGGATGACGTTGTTGATGACGTCTTGCGGCGTCATGTTGCGCGCCTTGGCCGTGTCGTTGATCTGGCCGTCGACCAGCGGCGTGTGGACGTAGCCGGGGCAGATGGCGTTGCAGCGGATGCCGAAGGTTGCGCCTTCGAGGGCGATCGTCTTGGTCATGCCGAGCAGGCCGTGCTTCGCCGAGACGTAGGCGCTCTTGAAGGGCGAGGCGACCAGTGCGTGGGCGGACGCGATATTGATGATGCGGCCCCACTTCTGCTTTTTCATGCCGGGGAAGGCGAGGCGCGTGGTGTGGAAGGCTGAGTTGAGGTTCAGGTTGATGATGAGGTTCCACTTGTCGACCGGGAAATCCTCGATCGGCGAGACGTGCTGGACGCCGGCATTGTTGACGACGATGTCGACTGTTCCGAAGGCTTCGGCGGCGGTGGCGAACATGGCCTCGATCTGATCGGGCTTCGTCATATCGGTGCCGGAATAGAGGCATTTCACCTTGTGTTCGGTTTCGATGCTCGAGCGGATCGCCTCGATGGCGGCGGCGTCGCCGAAGCCGTTGAGGACGATGTTGTTGCCAGCGGCTGCGAGGGCGCGGGCGATACCTTCGCCGATGCCGCTGGTTGATCCGGTGACGATTGCGGTGCGGGCCATGGGACGCTCCTGAATGTATTGGCGCGTTGTCGCGCTGCTTCGGACACGACGCAACCAGGCATTTTAACTATCTGGGGGAGAGGGACGAACGGTGGATCGCGGTGCTCAATTGGGCGTCGTCCGATCCGGTTAATCAGCGAGCGCACTGGTACGGATGTTGCTCCCGAATGGTTCTTGAAGGCCGCGAAGCGGTTGGGAAGTCGGGTTCACGACAGATGTCTCTTTCTGGCGCATCGGGCGCTCGTGCCGATTCGGCTTATCGCCGCGACATTGATGGCCTGCGCGCTATCGCGGTTACATCTGTGGTTCTTTACCATGCCGGTCTGGCGTTCCTGCCGGGCGGTTTTGTCGGCGTCGACATCTTCTTTGTCATATCGGGTTACCTGATCGGCGGCATCCTGCTGCGCGAGGTCAGCGAGAAGCGGTTCAAGTTTACTGAATTCTACGCACGCCGCGCGCGCCGCATCCTTCCGGCCCTGATAGTCGTGGTGCTGGCGGCCTCTGCGTTTGGCCTCGTCTTCCTGACGTCGATGGAGCTCAAGGCGTTCAGCTCCAGCGCAATCTCGGCGCTTGCTGGCGTGGCCAACATCCGCTTTTGGCAGGGCACTGGTTATTTCACGCCCAGCGCACACTTCGACCCGTTGCTGATGACCTGGTCGCTCGGCGTCGAGGAGCAGTTCTATGTGGTCTTCCCCTTCCTGCTGCTGGCCATCGCCAAGCTGACTTCGCGGAAGCAGATGTTTGTGCTCGCGGGGCTGACGGTGGCGTCGTTCGTCCTCGCACAGGTGATGATCGCGGTTGATCCTCAGGCTGCTTTCTATCTGCTGCCTGCGCGCGCCTGGGAGATGGCTATTGGCGCGCTTCTCGCGTGCGTTCACAAAGAGACCGGCAATCAGTCGAAATCGCCGAAGTGGGTGGTCGAGGCGCAAGGCGCGCTCGGCCTCGGGCTGATTGCTGCAAGCATCGCAATATTCAACGCGCATACGCCGGTGCCGGGTTGGCCGATGATTGCGCCGGTGGCGGGCGCTGCCTTGCTGCTGAATTCACACGGCAGTTTCGTCAACCGTCACCTGCTGTCCGCAGGGCCGATGGTGTTCATTGGTTTGATCTCATACTCTTGGTACTTGTGGCATTGGCCGCTGATGACGTTCGCGCGTATTGCGTCGCCGGGCGCGCCGCCGCTGCTGGCGATGCTGCTGCTGGCCGCTATCTCTTTCCTTTTGGCGATCGTTTCGTGGCGCTGGGTGGAGCAGCCGTTCCGTCATCGCAAAATGTCGGCGCCCGCGATCCTTGTGCGATATGTGGCGGCAGGTGTTGCTGCAGTGTTTGCGCTGACCGCCTTCCGCGTGAGCGACGGGCTAAGCCAGCGCTTGCCCGCCAGCACCCTGGCAATCGAGCGCGTTGTTGAGGGCGGACGAGGAACGCGCTGCCTTCGCGACTATGGCGACGTCGACATCCTGCGTAACGAAGAATGCCTTCCGGGTCCGAAGGGGAAGGCGGCGATGGCGATTTTCGGCGACAGTCATGCCGCCGCATTGGGTGGGGGGCTTACGGAGCTGGCGCTTGAACAGGGCATCCGGCCGCTCTTCTACGTGAAGTCCGCGTGTACGCCCTTGGCGGGCGTGACCGTTAAGCAGCCGTGGTACACGCCGCAACCTGGTGAATGCGCCAGTTATCTTCGCAAGGCGGTTACGGAGATCACGTCAGATCCGGATATCAAGCTGGTCGTGCTGGCCGCGGCCTGGGCGCTCGATTCCTGGGTTTCTGCCGAGGACATGACGACGCCGATGGATCGTCAGACTGCGCTCGAGACCGGCTTGAACGGAATGATCGACATGCTGCGCGCGGCGGACAAGGAAGTCGTGGTGCTTGGCGATGTACCCGCGATGACGTTCAACGTGCCGCGATACGCAATGGGTCTTACACTGCCGTTACGCCGCCAAGCCATCGATGCGCTCGTTGGCTCTCCAGGCCTTACGGACGAGATTGCAGGCCCTGAATTCACCAGCTCTGCCGTTCTTCAGGCGAATGAGCAGATACGGAAGATTGTCGGGCGTCGCGAAGATGCGAGCTTCGTCAATCTGGCCGATGAATTCTGCGCGCAACAATCCTGTCGCTTCGCAAAGGACGGCGAGGTCTGGTATTTTGATAACGCCCACCTGAGCGAGCCAGGCTCGATGCATGCGGTCCAAGGTCTGCGGAGCAGGCTGGCGGCGGCGACGGGCAGTTCGCTGCTCGCGCGTTCATGGGCGGCGCGTTAGACAGTCGTTGCTGGCTCAAGGCAGTTCGCTATCCAGTTTCATCACCAGCGCTGTGAAGAAATCAGCGGAGGCGGCCAGGGTGGCGGGGTCGACTTTCTCGATCTTGTCGTTCGGGGTGTGGATCAGGCCGAGGATTGCCGGCATGGGCAGCTTGTTCTTCATCGCGGCTGCGGGATCGGCCATGAATATCTTCAGGATCTCGGCTTCCGACCTAGGCAGGTAGCCGAGAGATACGGTGGGGACGCCGGCGGCGGAGAAGACCTGATCGTCGCTGGGCGGATATTCCGGGAAGTCGAGGCAGGGCTTGGCCCGCGCGACGCAGAGCTCGCGGACGGCTTGCGTGATGCCGGCGGACTGCGGGCCGTTGTTGAGGCCGTGCATCAGCGTGTCGCCATAGGCATTGATGTCGGCGTTGATGACTGCGGCGAGGTTCTCAGTGCCGTGCTTTTCGACATAGGCCTTGGCGCCGACGAGGCCGAGTTCTTCCTGGTCCGTCAGCAGCAGGATGACCGGGCGTTTCGCACGGCCGGAGACGCGTTGCATGGTTTCAATCATCGATACGACGGAGGCGGCGTTGTCGACGACGGCGTCGACAAGCTTGCCGTCAGGCATGACTACGGCGTCATAATGGGCGGCGAGGAGAATGGCTTTGCCGGTTGCGGGGCCGGTGCGGACGACAACGTTGTGGCCGGGGCCGGAGGGGCGTTTGCCGGGGAAATCCTCGACGACATAGCTGAGCTTTGCTGCGTCCAGCTGTGCTTTCAGCGCTGCGAGGCGGCCGTCCTGGGTCGGTTGCGCGAAGGAGGCGACGCGCGCGTGCAGTTCGGCGGGTGTGGTGGTCGGGGGGGCGCCGGCGGGCGCGCTGGCGCAGGCCGAAGCAAGGAGCAGCAGGGGAGCGAGAGCGTAGCGGATCATGGGGATTCTCGGCGAGTTTGGACCTCTAGAGTTATCCAGACGCGCGAAGACCTGCAAACGATATCGATTATCGAAAAAATTCTCCCGCTAATCCCTTGTAGGCGCTAAGAACAGGGACACGTATTGTCGTAATGTGCGCTGGATCATTACAGCGCAGACACGAGGGAGTCAGAACGATGGCGGGTAGCCCGACGGCGCTTCAGTATCTCGACAAGGCAGTGGCAAGCTTGAGAAAGCTTGGCCTGTTCCCCGACAAGAAGGGTGACCCGGCGCCGGTTGTCGCGCTGCTCAACCAGATCACCGAGCTGCAGCCGGACAAGGTGACGTCGATCGCGCGCACGCTCGACCAGATGTCCGTGTTCAACGACGTTGTGCGTGAGCATATCTCGGCCATCACGGTGGGCGAGCGCTATCAGGATATCACCAACTCGTTCAACTCGATCCGCGATGACGCGAAGAGCCTCGTCGACCAGTATGCCGACGGCAAGATCTCCACGATGGAGCGGCTGTCGAACACCTGGATGAAGATGACGCGCGGCGACATCGCCCAGCGCTTCGACAAGATCAAGACCGTGTATCTCGACGTGCAGAAGGACACGAAGGTCCAGATCGAGAAAGAGCATCTGATCCTCGAAGCCTATATGGATTTTCGTGGCGCGCTGAAGCAGTCGGAAGTTCTGGCGCTGGATGTGCTGAAGGCTGGCGAGATCAAGCTCGAAGAAGCCAAGGCCCGGATGAAGGCGGCGGCCGATGCGATCCTTGCCTATGCGGGTACGGAGCCGGCAGAGCGTTCGTCGCTGGAGCTCAAGCGCGACGAGGAGCTGCGCGCGCTGCAGACCGAAGAGAAGCGCTACCAGATCGCCAAGGACCTCTCGGACAACATCACGATCGGCTACAACACGTCGGAAGTGATCATGGCGCGTCTGGTGCAGACGACCAACGCCAAGGAGCGCATCTATGCGCAGTCCGTGTCGTTCTTCGGCACCAACGAAGTTGTGCTGACGGCGCTGTCGGCGACGTTCACGGGCATGTTCGGCCTGCATGAATCGACGCAGGCGCTGGAGAGCATGAAAAAGGGCATCGATCAGTCGCTTGAGACGCTGAGCGAGATCGGCACGAAGGTGCAGGAAGCGGCGCTCAAGGCCGGCTACGGCCCGACGATTTCGGCTGCTGCGGTCAAGAAGCTGGTCGACTCGGTTGTGTCGTACCAGGAGCGTTCGATCGGCATCATCGCCGAGATGCGCAAGCTTGCCACCGAGAACTCGAAAGAGATCCGTGAGGCGGTTGAAGACGGCAAGAAGCGCATGGCTGAACTGGTTGCGCAGGGCGCTGCGGCTGCGCTGACCGTGACTACTTCGTGAGTGATTTGGCTTCATGAGCGACACGACTGTTCCGGCGAAGGCGGGAGCGACAGCTCCCGCCCTAGCGGACGAACCCCGGAAGCTCGACGATGTGATGTTGGCCATGGATGTGGTCGACACGCTGCGCCATCGCGTTCGCATCGTCGATCAGGAACTGAACGAGGATGCGCGTGAGGAGCAGCTGGTTGCCCGGCTGAAGGAAATCTACGACGCGCAGGGCATTGCGGTGCCCGACAAGATCCTGAAGGACGGCGTGAAGGCGCTGGCCGAGCAACGCTTCGTCTACAAGCCGCCAGCCAACACCTTTTCGGTGAAGCTGGCGAAGCTCTATGTCAGCCGCAAGAAATGGCTGCCCGCCGCCATGACGTTCACGGGCGCGATCGCGGCGTTACTGATCGGATGGCAGGTGTTCTGGGCGATTCCGCAGGCCAATGAATGGCGTGCGATGCCCAACGAGATTTCACGGCTGCTTGCCGAAGGGCAGAAGCTGGCCGTCGAGCCGGTGGTGGATGCGCAACTCGCCAGCCTTGCAGCCGAGGGCCAGCGCGCCGTGGCCGCCAACGATCACGCCGCTGCCCGCACGCAGGTCGAGACGCTGAAGGCGATGAACGACAAGCTCGCGCAGGAATACGATGTTCGCATCGTGGCGCGGCCGGGCGAGGATACGGGCTTCTGGCGGCAGTCGAACGACCAGCCGAACGTGATGCATTACTATCTCGTGGTCGAAGCGGTGGCGCCTGGCGGGCGTGTGCTGAAAGTGCCGGTCACCAGCATCGAGACGCAGAAGACGGAAAGCGTCAGCAAATGGGCGCAGCGCGTCGACAAGGTGACGTTCGATCGCGTGGCAGCTGAGAAGCAAAGCTCTGGCGGCATCGTCACCAACGATATTCTTGGATACAAGGCGCGAGGCGAGCTTGAGGCCGACTGGGCGACGGCTCTTCCAGGCGGCGCGCTCACGGAGTGGGATGAGTGATGGGCGCTTATGACGATGTCATAACCGGTCGCGATGCGCTCCACAGGCTGGACACGCTGACGTCTGGCGCGCGGGAGGAGTTCAACGCGGCGGCGCAGGCGGCGGATGGGCATTCGCGCAGGCGCGCGGATCTCGCGCGGTTGAAGGCTGAAAGCTATCGTGAGCTGGCGCGTATCAGGATCGACGTCATCAAGTCTGGTGCGGATGAGACGCTGTCGGCGGCCGAGCAGGCTGCGAGCAAATTGCTCGCCGAGCACAAGATGTTTCTCGCCACGATTGGCGGAGATGTCGAGAAAGCCGAAGGCGCGCTGAAGGATGCGGAAGCCAGGCGCCGTTCGGGCGAAACCGAGGTTGATGCGGCGCTCAGCGCTTACGAGACGCTGACGGCGACGGTCGAGACGGAAGTGCAATCCGATTCCGGCTATATCGGGCTGAAGCAGGGCTATGAAGAAGCCAAGGCCGTCGCGGTGCGGGCGGAGCAGAAGCTTGAGCTGGCGAAAGCGGATCGCTCGGAGAAGGGCAAGCCGTATCAGACCGATCCGCTGTTCTCGTATCTGTGGGAGCGCAAGTTCCGTACGCCGGAGTATCGCAAGACCGGGCTCTCGCGCATGCTCGATAATTGGGTGGCCAAGCTGTGCCGCTATGACGAGGCGTATCTGAACTATGCGCGCCTGACCGAGTTGCCGGATCGTATCGCCGAGCACATGGCGTCGATGCGGCTGGAAGAGGCTGAGGCGCAGGCGGCGATCGAACGCTTTGAAGCGCAGAAGCTGGAAGAGCGCGGCGCCAACAAGCTGGCGGGCGAGCTGGTGCAGGCGAAAGAAAAACTCAAGGCGCTGGATGTCGCGCTGGGCGGGGCCGAGGCGACGCATCGTTCGCTGCGCGAGCAGCAGGAACGCGCGGCCAGTGGCGATGCTGGTCCGCAGGAGAAGGCGCGGCTGGTGATCGAAGAGGGGCTGGCCAAGGCGAGCTTCCCGGATCTGAAAGTGCTCGCTGCCGAGACGACGACGCCGGATGACGATCGTATCGTTGATGCCCTGATCCGCCTGCGGACCGAAGAACTGCAGCTGGAAGTGAACTGGCGCAATGTCGAAGCGCTGCCGTCTCGCCGTCGGGCAGGGGCGGATACGCTGGAGACCGTGCGTCGGCGCTTCAAGGAAGCGGGGCTTGATAGCCCGTATGTGATGGTGCTGCGCGGCGCGTTCGAGGCGGCGCTGGAGGCTTATGGTAAAGGGCCGGCGCCGGATGGCGAGGCGTTGTGGCGTGCGATCCAGGCGACCATCCGCCAGGCGCCGCGGAATGACGACGATTATTTCGGCGGTCGCAAGCGTGGCCGGAATATCAGCACGGGTGAAGTCGTTGCCGGCGTCATTCTCGGCGAAGTCATCAAGCAGGCCACGCGTGGTGGTCGCTGGGGTGGCGGCGGTTGGGGCGGTGGCGGCTGGGGCGGCGGTGGTGGTTGGGGTGGCGGTTCCGGCGGTGGTGGCGGTGGCGGTGGCCGAAGTGGCGGCGGCGGCTTCAAGACCGGCGGGCGGTTCTAGCCTGTTGTTACTTTAGCGCAGATCCATCTCCGCTCGTCCCGGCGTAAGCCGGGATCCAGAGCGGCTTGTTCCGGTGGGCGTGACCCTGGGTCCCGGCTTGCGCCGGGATGAGCGGAACAAGGTGCGCCGGCTAAGCTAAGGTCAGCCGAACATCTCGCTTACACCGAGAGGGTTCGCGAGTCGTGCGCGACGGTGATCGTCTTGCGGCCTGTGACGGTTGTGGAGCGGCCGTTGGCGGCGGGGATGAAGAGGTATTCGGCCTCGATGCGATCGCGCGTGATGTCGAGCGTGAAGTAGCCGCGCTGGCTGGTGTCCATCCATTTCAGGTCGTTGTTGGCGGCGATGAAGTCGGAGGCCAGCTTGGCGGCGTCGCCGTTGAAGCGGCGTTCGAAGCCGTAGGATGATACGCTCTGGCCGGCGAACTCGACGCCGAGGCGGCCCTTGTCGTCGGCGAGGTCGAAGGCCCAGGCGTTGTGGCTGTCGCCTGTGAGCGTGACGAGGTTGGCGTTGGCGGCGCGGGCGCTGTCGTAGAGGCGTTGGCGCGCGGCGGGATAGCCGTCCCACTTGTCGAGTGAGTAGGGCATGCCGGCTGCGATGAGCTGTTCGCGGCGCGCCATGTCGGCTTGCATTTCAGGCGGGATGCCGCCTTTGACCCACGCCGCTGAAGGCTTGGGGAATTGCGTGGCGCCGACGATGACTTGCTGGGCGAGGATCTGCCAGCGCGCGGCGGAATTGACGGACGCCTTGAGACCATCGGCGAGCCAGCGTTCCTGGCCCGCGCCCATCATCGAGCGATTGGGGTCGGCGAGCTGGCCGGATCTGAAGGCGGACAGCTTGGCGGCGGTGTCGCCGCCAGATGCAAAGAGGGTTGCGAGATCGTCGTCGAGTTGCTTGGTACGGCCCAGCAGGCGGGTTTCGAGGCGGAACATGGTGGCGAGGTCGCCGATCTGGTAGCTGTCATACCAGTCGGACTTCATCGGCAGCCATTCACGCCAGGCGCGCACGCCGGCGGCCTTGCGGGTTTCCCAATCGCCTTCGGTGGCGGGATCGTGCGCGTCGGCGCCGGTGGCCCAGGAATTGTTGGCGGTCTCGTGATCGTCCCACACCGCGATCATCGGCAGGCGGCGATGCAGTGCTCGCAGATCGGGGTCGTTGCGATAGCTGGCGTAGCGCTGGCGGTACTCAGCAAGGCGGACGACCTCGCCTGCGGGCATGAGGCCACGTGCCTGCGCGATGCCCGGTTGGGCGTCGGCGCGTGTGACTGGAGATTCGTAGATGTAGTCGCCGGTGTGGACGACGAGGTCGAGATCGTCGCGGGCGGCGGCATGGGCGTAGGCGTTGAACCAGCCCGACGTGCCGTTGGAGCAGCCGACCACTGCCATGCGGAAGCGCTCTGCGCCGGCGGGGGGAAGCGTGCGCGTGCGGCCGGTTTCCGAGACCGCGCCATCGGGGGCTGTGAAGCGGTAATAATACCAGCGGCCCGGTTGCAGGCCATCGACGCGGGCGTGGGCGCAGCTGTCGTAGACGGGCGAGGCTTCGGTATCGCCGGTCATGACTGTGCGCTGGAAGGCTTCGTCTTCGGCAATGTCGACGCGGAGGCGGGTAGGGCCGGAGGCGACATAGCGCGTCCACAGTGTGACGCTGCGCTGGCGCGGGTCGCCGGATGCGACGCCGTGGGTGAAGCCGGTGAGCGATTGGGCGAAGGCCCGGCCCGGAAGACTGGCCAGAGCAAGGCCGGCTGCGCCGCTGGCAAGAAGTCCGCGGCGATTGATGATGAAGGCCATGGTCCGTCTCCCTCTGCGGGATGACACTTAGAAGCCCTTCATGACGCTTTGGCGTCAGTTGCGCTGCTGGCTAGCGCGTTACGATTTTCCAGTTGAATTCGTAGGCGTGGGCGCCGCCCGGGGCGATGATGATCTTCATCTCGCCGGTCAGGCCTGCGAGGTCGCCTGTGCCGCTGTCGGGGATGACTTCGATTTTCAGCGTGCCTTCGCCGCGATCCATGATGCCGTAGTGCTGCAGATAGAACGTGCCCTTGCGGCCATCGAGTTCGCCGTCGACACGCTCGATGGCGACATAACCAGCCGAGCCGGGGACTGTGCCGCCAGCCGCCATCATCTCGCCTGCGGCCGTGCCGATGAGATCGCCGCTATAGACCTTGTCGAGCGTGAAGCGGCCTAGCTGGTCCTTCATGCGATCGTGCACGCTTTCGGGCGCGCGCTTCACGGTGAAGGGACCTTTGGCCAGCTTCATCTACTTACTGCCCCGGCGGACGGAGGAAGTCGCGTTTGCCGAGCAGGACGCCGTTATGGCGGAGGATGTTGTAGGCGGTGGCGGAGTGGAAATAGAGGTTGGGGAAGACGAAGCTGGACAGGTAGGCGCTGCAGGTCATCGGCAGTTCCTGGCCGCCGCCGATCGGGATGTTGATCGTCGTTTCGGCGCGCTGGTCGATCACATCGGAAGCTGCGCCCTGGACGTAGGCGTTGGCCCTCTGCGTGCGCTCAATCAGCTGGGCGAAGGAGGTTTCGACATCCGGGAAGGAGGGCAGGTCCGTTCCGGCGAGGCGGGCGGCGCCGCGCGTTACCTGATCGGTGGCGATCTGGACC
Organism: Hyphomonadaceae bacterium; assembly: GCA_036733305.1. Taxonomy (GTDB): domain Bacteria; phylum Pseudomonadota; class Alphaproteobacteria; order Caulobacterales; family Hyphomonadaceae; genus UBA7672. The sequence goes on along the minus strand of DAINAT010000005.1, from coordinate 34,150 downwards.
TGGCGGGCGAGGGGGAACATGTCCGGGAAGAGGCGGAAGTTCAGAAGGACGTCTTCCGGCAGCTTGTGGGCGGCGGCGTGGTCAGCGCCTTTTTTGAGGATGCCGCCGAGCGCGCCGAGCATCTGGGCGGTGGAGCCTTTGAGGGAAGCGGAAAGCGATGCAGTCATGTGTGGCCCCGTCTCGGTTTGTGGCGATGTCTTACCGCGCGGGCGTCCGGGCTGACAGCAGAAAATTTGCGGGCAGCAACTTGCGTCTCCCGGAGCACGGTCATACCGGTCGAAGATTGGCCGGTCGCGGATCGGGGGAGATGCGTGCCGAAACTGTTGCGCATGTTCGCGTGGACGCACGCGATCGTAGGCGGGATTGGGCTTGGCCTGTTCCTGCTGACGCTTGGCATCGCGCTGTCGGCAAGGGACCCTGCTTACGAAGATGAAATCGCGCTGCTGATCGGCCTGTTCGGCATGGTCGCGGTTGTGTTTTTCGCGCCGTCATTTCTTGGCGGCATCGGTCTGCTCAAGGGCGTGTCGTGGGCGCGGAGCCTTATGTGGATTCAGGCGGGGTTGCTGGCGCTGGTCGTGCCGATTGGCACGGTGATCGCGGGGATCAATCTCTGGGTGCTGGTGACGACACGCGAGATTTCGGCCGATGGCGGGATCGCGAAGTTCGAGGTGTTTATCCACCGCTCGATACGCGGGTTCGTGCTGGCGCTGATAGCGCTGTTCATCCTTGGGGTGATCATCGGGCTTGGCTATCTGTTCCGCGACGTGATTGATCCGCCGCGCGAACAGATACTTACGCCGCTGCCCAGCGGTGTGCCTACAATCAGCGATGTGCCACGGTTCGAGTACGAACCGCCTACTTCTTCACCTCGCGAACCGGCACGGTGACGTTGCACAGGCCGATGCGTCCGACGGGATGCTTGTAGAAGTCATCCTTCCGCCAGCGGCGTGAATTGACCAGCGTGTTGAACGAGGCGCTGTCCGTACGCAGCGTTTCAAGATTGGTGCGCTGGGATTCGGGCAGGTCAGCAGCGATCTTCATGTCGGCATAGCGGTGGTATTCGGCGGGCGTCTTGTAGAAGCCGACATCGCCGGTGCCACGCGGGAAGGCGGACATGATCTCCATGCCCCACACGACCTTGCCGACGACGGAGAGCTGGCGGTCGAGTGCGCGGGGCGACTGGCTGATGATGGTGTAGAGTTCGGTGCCGCCACCCGAGTTCTCGTCTGCATCACGACCGGCGCCGACCATGCCGTAGCAGTGGGCGGGCCACATGCGTTCCTTGTCGCGCGCGACGTAGAAGCCGTTCGAGAAGCCGACTTCAGGCGCGAAGGTGTCCGGGTCGGGAAGCACATCGAAGGGTACGGGCGCGTTGCGGGGCAGGGTGAATTCGGCTTGCAGCTTCTCGACGCCGACTTTCGGTTTGCGTTCGGGGTCCTGCGCGGAGGCCCACTGGGTGACGAAATTGTCCTGTACGCGGGTGACGGCGCCGTTGACGAAGAAGCCTTCGCGCGAGAGCGCCTTGATATTGGCGACGTGGTTAGGCGCGAATTGCGGCGCGAGTTCGATGACGACGCGGCCATTCGGGAAGTCCATGTAGAGTGTGTTCTCGGGGTCGAGCGCACGCCATTCTTCCGGCTTCGAGGCGGCGATGACTTCAGCAGGCGAAGGCGTGTTGCCCGGAGGGGCTGCGGGGATCGCGAGCTGCGTACCTGATTGGCAGGCGGCAAGCGCAAGCGCGAACAGGGCAGCGCCCGTGGTTGCGATCAGTTTCATCAGTCCCTCCGGCGTTAGACGGGCGGAGACTGCGATGGATCGAGCAGAAGCTCAACCGCAAAGGAAAAGGCGCCACTCGTTGAGGGAGCAGTGCCTTGCTGATGGCTAGCCGCGGAATTCGCCGCTTTCCCAGTATGTGCGACCCGTGTTGCGGTCGACGTAGTAATAGCGGCGGGCCTGGTTGTCGTAGACCATGTCCGAGCGCGAGGCGACTTGCTTGCCGCCGACGAAGCAACCGCCTTCTTCCTGACAGCCCGTATAGTAGCCGACTGCCGCGCCGAGAGCGCCACCGATCAGTGCGCCGGAGAGATCGTCCTTGGCGACTGCCGCACCGATGGCCGCGCCTGCGGCGCCACCGATCGCGGCGTTACGTTGCGAAGGGGACCAGCCGTCGGTCGTCGAGCACGCAGCGAGCGAGAGCGACGAGACGGCGGCGCAGAAGGTGACTTTCAGGGCATTCATGGACTGCCTCGTTTTCATCCGGTCAGAGTTTGCCGGGGTAGAACGAGGGGGCCGATGAGCGGTTCCGATATTATCTTGCAGCTGTGCGTGGAACAAAATCGAGACGTTGAAAACGCTGGGTAAACGCGTGTTTCGCGCGTGAGGAAGGCTCACCTGCGCCGTTTCGGCACGACGTGTTGTTGCGCTTTCAGTTGAGGGCGCGAGCTGCATCCTTGCGCCGCACGATCGTCGCGATGGCCAGTCTGCTGGCCCCGGCCACGAGCCGGATGCGGATATTCATGGGCAGGGGCTCGTGCAGCGCCAGCGATAGCGTTTTGTCGTGCAGTGGCTGCATCAGTCCCCCGGATCAAACGGCAAAGGTGATGCGCGGCCAGCGGGTAGCCGGCCGCGCGAGACAGGAGTTCAGAGTACGTCGAGCATCTTCGCGACCAGCGGGTGGCGCACCACGTCGCCCTGCGCCAGACGAACCACGCCGATGTCGCCCTTCATGCTCTCGATCTTGTCGGCGACGGGCGCGAGGCCCGACATTTCCGGGAGGAGATCCGACTGCGCCGGGTCGCCCGTGACGATCATCTTTGAGTTCCAGCCGAGGCGGGTGAGGATCATTTTGAGCTGCACATAGGTGCAGTTCTGCGCTTCATCGACCACGATGAAAGCGTTGTTGAGCGTGCGGCCGCGCATGAAGCCGACCGAGGCGATCTCGATCTGGCCTTCGGCGATCATTGCCTTCACCTGCTTGGCCGACATGCGATCCTGCAGCGCATCGTAGAGCGGGCGCAGGTAGGGCGCGAGTTTCTCTTCCATGTCGCCGGGCAGGAAGCCGATATTCTCACCGGCATCAACGGCGGGACGGCATAGCACGATGCGGCCGATCTTGCCGGCGCGCAGGGCGTCGACGGCCTTGGCGATGGCGATGTAGGTCTTGCCTGTGCCGGCCGGTCCGAGCGCCAGCACGAGGTTCGATGTGTCGATGGCTTCCATCAGCCGGGCCTGGCCTTCGGATTTCGGCTGAATGTTTTTTACGTAGGCCTGCTCACGCGGCGGCTCACGGTGTTGCTGCTGCTGATTGTGCTGATCGTTCGCGACGGGCCGCTTCTTCTTTCTGGGTACGTAGTTCTGGTCATCTGATACCGGGTCCCAGCCTCCCTCTATGACATTGAGATGAACGCCGCCGGAGCTCCGGCCATCACGCGCGTCGTATTCAGCGCGGATGCGGCGGACTGCGGAACGTTTTGCCATGGAGTAACTCCTCGGTTGAAGACGGTTAGGCAGGAACAAAAACGCCGCGAACCTTTGAAGGGTCGCGGCGCGCGAAAACGATGAACTTGAAAGCAGACGATGGTGGTGGCCGCCGCATCAGGCGGGCTCTGGCAATTCCGGATGGCGTGACCGTTAGCGGTCTGCTCAATCCCTTATCCCCGTTTTTCGAAGTCAGCGGCGAACCGCCCCTCGAATCAGCTTCCCTAGGAGTAGACTAGTCGCGGCTTAACGGAACTATAAAGGTACAGTTCCTCGCAGTTGGCGCGCGGGACTCGATTTTCGTACGGTGTGACTCAAAAGCAGGCACACTGTCATAGGAGTGATGCAATGGCGGTCTTTGAGCTCGATGGCGTGAAGCCGGAGATGCATGCGGAAAGCTGGGTCGCGGAAAACGCAACCGTGCTGGGCCGGGTCCATATGCACAAGGACTCGAGCGTCTGGTTTGGCGCTACCGTGCGCGGCGACAATGATCCTGTCACGATTGGCGAAGGCTCGAACATTCAGGATGGCTCCGTGCTGCACACGGATGTTGGCTATCCGCTGACCATCGGTAAGCACGTCACCATCGGGCATCTTGTGATGCTGCACGGCTGCGAGATTGGCGATGGTTCGTTGATCGGCATTGGGTCGATCATCCTGAATGGCGCGAAGATCGGGAAGAACTGCCTGATTGGCGCGAAGTCGCTGATCACGGAGGGGAAGGTGATCCCCGATGGATCGATGGTGATGGGCGCGCCGGGCAAGGTGGTGCGTGAGCTCAGCCCCGAGCAGATCGCCGGGATGCAGCTTGGCTCGCACCATTATGTCGAGAATTGGAAGCGCTATGCCAAAGGGCTGAAGCGCATCGGCTGATTTCTTTTCGGCGCATGCATCCGTTTGAGCGGTTGGGGCCCTCTAGCTGTCAGTAGACGGTATGGAGGGATGAATGCGCATCTTGATCGGGCTTGCAGCGTTCGCCCTGCCGTTTGTCGCCGTGGTTGCGGGACAGGGATCGTCGTCCGGTCTGATCGCTGTTCTGGTTGATCAGGTTGCCGGCGTGCTGATGGGCTAGATGCTGTACTCCCGGCGGAAGACCGTAAACGGCGCCGTCGTGGACAGCACCTGGTAGGGGAAGGACAGCCATGGCTGCGTGATATCGATCGCGTCCAGCGTCTGTTCGAAGCGCGCGACGATGTCTGGCTTCGCGCAGCCGCGATAATCGAGGAACTGGCCCCAGGTGGAGAGGCCGTGTGTCGGGCGCGGGCCGGTGAGGGGCGTGCGCGAGGCGCCGAACTCTGCGGGGAAGAGGCGACGATAGGCTTCGAGATTGTAGAGCCATGAGCCGCCGATGATCGCCGTCGTTTCGGGCCAGCGCGCGGCGATGTGGCTGATCATTGTGGTGAGATCGGCGCGGCGCTGCGGCAGGTTGGATGCGTGCAGCGGGCCAAGTGCATTGGCGTTGAAGCGATTGCGGAAATGGATGCGGACGGCGCCGGTCGCGTCGGGGGCCTCGTGGGCGAAGTGGTCGCCGAACGAATAGCGGTCGGTTGGCCATGGGTCTGGTGGACGCAGGGCGTAGGCGTCGATGAGGGAATCCAGGCGTGCGGCTTTATTTGTGACGGCGGCAATGCGGGCGATTAGCGCCGTGAATTCCGGGTCCGGCGGCATCTTGGACAGGTTGCCGTAGGCAAATAGCCGGTGGAAATTTGTGTGGAAGGTGATCGCTTCGGTGAGGGGAATGCCGGCCTTTGCGGCCAGCACATCGGCGTAATGCAGCTGCACGCCAAAAAAGGTGCGGGCGATTTCGGCGGCCTCGCGGCCTTTTGGCTGGTTGAATGGAACTGCAGAGGTCATTGAGTTCGCCGTCCTAGCGGATAGCTCCTCATCGCCTATATCTCCGCCATGGCAAAGCTCTCCGTTCTCGATCTGGCTCCCGTTGTTGAAGGTTCGACCACGCGGGAGGCGTTGCACAACAGTCTCGATCTGGCCCGGCATGCGGAGAGGCTGGGTTTCAACAGGTTCTGGCTGGCCGAACACCACAACATGGTGGGCATCGCCTCCGCGGCGACGGCGGTGATGATCGCACACGTTGCGGCGGGCACCAGCAAGATACGGGTGGGGGCAGGCGGGATCATGCTGCCGAACCATGCGCCACTGATGGTGGCGGAGGCGTTCGGGACGCTGGCAGAATTGCATCCGGGGCGGATTGATCTTGGGCTGGGGCGTGCGCCGGGTACGGATCAGGCGACCATGCGGGCGCTTCGCCGATATATGGGCGGGGCTGATACGTTCCCGCAGGACGTGGTCGAGCTGATGGGCTGGTTTGAGCCGCCCGTGCCGGGGCAGACGGTGATGGCGACGCCGGGCAATGGCGCTGAAGTCGAGATGTGGATTCTTGGCTCGTCCCTGTTCGGCGCGCAGCTCGCCGCGCATCTTGGGTTGCCTTACGCCTTCGCCTCGCATTTCGCGCCCGGCGACATGATGGGCGCCATCCAGATCTATCGCGAGCGCTTCAAGCCTTCGCCGCGGCTGCAGGAGCCGTATGTGATGCTTGGCCTCAACGTCGTCGCCGCCGAGACCGATGAAGACGCCAAGCTGCAGTTCACCTCGATCCAGCAGGCGTTCGCCAATCTGCGCATGGGACGTCCTGGCAAGATGCCGCGACCAGACCCGGATTTCCGTCCCGACCCGATGGTCGAACACGGCATCTTGCAGGCGCTATCATGCTCGGTTGTCGGCGGACCGGAGAAGGTGAAGGCTGGCATTGCCGACTTCATCGCACAAACAGGCGCAGATGAGCTGATGATCACAGGCACGATCTGGGATCACCACAAGCGCCTGCGTTCCTTCGAGATCGCGGCCGCAGCTATCGGTTAGCGTTTGCCGGCGGGTTTGCCGCGGAACGGCTTGCCGCTACCGCCCGGTTTTCCGCCGAACGATTTGCTGCCAAACGGACGATCGCCACGCGGTTTGAACGGCTTGGCGCCACCCGGACCTTTCGGGCCACGCGGTTTGAAGCCTTCAGGGCGCTGCTCGTCGCGCGAACGGCGTTCGGCATGGCGAACATCGGCGTGTTGCGAACGATCGCTACGCGCCGGGCGCTCGCTGCCTTCCGGCGTCCAGACGCGTTTGGGGCGTTCCGAGCGCTCGGGACGTTCAGTGCGTTCCGGACGTGCGGGCTCGGGGATTACGGGCGCGATCTTGCCTTCGGCACGGGCGGCGTCGCGACGCGCCTTGCGGTTGAGGCCGCTCTCGTGGATCGGCGGCGGACCTTTCGGCTTGGGTGGCTCGGACGGGGCAAGCGATGCGTAGACCGGATCGGCGGCAAGCTTCGCATTTTCGTTGTCGCGTTGCTGGTAACGGGCGGCACGCGCTTCATCGCGACCAGAGCGCTTGAAGGTTTCACGCGGTGCGCGATCCTCACGGGGCGGACGATCCTCGAAATTGCGGGCGGGACGATCGCCGTATTCGCGCTTGGGACGCGGGGGACGATCACCGAAGTCACGCTTCTCGCGCGGTGCACGGTCTGCACGCGGGCCGTCGCCGTCGCGGCGGGCGCGCATCGGGTGGGTCGAGTCATTCGGGCCCGGAGCGGTGGTGGGCTCGATCTGGATCTTGTCGTCCTGCGTGTCCTGCACCGCGATGGCGAAGGCTTCAGCGGCGTGACCGACGATCTCGAACTTGGTCTCGTTGCCGAAGATGCGGATCGGGCCGATCTCGGCCTTGGTGATGTGACCGACGCGGCAGATCAGCGGCAGTATCCATTTCGGATCTGCATTGCGCTCACGGCCGACATTGAGGCGGAACCATACGCCATCGCCTTCAGAGGCGGTGAAGCCACGTTCGGCGCGGCCGCGCGGTGCCGGGCGTTCGCTGGGCTCATAGGAGCGCGGCGTGACGCCGTTCTGTTTCTCGAAGTTCTGCGCGTTGCGCATACGGCCATCGTCCGAGACGTTCTCCGGATCGGGCAGCTCATTGCGCAGGAGGCCGATGAGGGCGGCAGCCAGTTTCTCGGGCGCGTGGTTGGCGGCGAGTTGTGTGGCCAGTTCCTGGTCGTCGTCCGTGACGGTGACGTTGAGAGCCGGGTGCTGGAGCAGGCGTTGGCGATCCTGCGCGCGGATCTCGTCGGCGGTCGGCGGGCCGCTCCAGGTGGCTTCGATGTTGGCGGAGGCGAGCACTTGTTCCGTGCGGCGGCGCTTGAGGTGCGTGACGAGCAGAACCGACGTGCCCTTCTTGCCAGCGCGGCCGGTGCGGCCCGAACGGTGGAGGAGGGTTGCCTTGTTGGTCGGCAGGTCGGCGTGGATGACGAGGCCGAGGTCCGGCAGGTCGAGGCCGCGAGCGGCGACGTCGGTGGCGACGCAGACTTTGGCGTGGCCATCGCGCAGGGCTTGCAGCGCATCGTTACGCTCGCGTTGGCCCATCTCGCCGGACAGGCCGACAGCATGGAAGCCGCGCTCGCGCAGGGCCGAATGCAGGTGGCGGACGTTTTCGCGGGTGGCGCAGAAGACCAGCGCGCGCCCGGCTTCGAAGTAACGCAGCACGTTGACGACGGCGCGCTCGGTGTCGCCGGGCGAGACGCGCATGGCGCGGTAATCGATGTCGCCGTGCGGTTCGGTGGCGCTGGTGGTGTCGATGCGGACGGCGTCGCGCTGATAGTTCTTCGCCAGCATGGCGATGCCGCGCGCTATCGTGGCCGAGAACAGCAGCGTGCGGCGTGTTTCGGCGTTGGTCGCGTCGAGCAGCTGTTCGAGTTCTTCGCGGAAGCCGAGGTCGAGCATCTCGTCGGCTTCGTCGAGCACGGCGACCTTCAGGCCCGAGAGATCGAGATAGCCTTTGGTGAGGTGATCGCAGAGGCGGCCCGGCGTGCCGATGACGATATGGCAGCCGCGCGAGAGCTGTTGCTGTTCGGCGCGCACGCTCATGCCGCCGACGCACTGGACGATACGGGCGTTGGTGTCGGCGTACAGCCATTCGAATTCGCGGCTGATCTGCATGGCGAGTTCGCGGGTCGGCGCGATGATCAGGGCAAGCGGTTGCTGGCCGGGGGCGCCGAAGCGCTCGGCTTCGCCCAGCAGTGTGGGAGCGAGCGCGAGGCCGAAGGCGACAGTTTTGCCCGAGCCTGTCTGGGCGGAAACGAGCAGATCGGCTTCGCGATCAGCTTCGGTAACGGCGAGCTGGACGGAGGTTGGCTCGGCATAGCCACGCGCGGCGAGGGCGCGATCGAGCGCGGGGTGAACGGCTGGGAAGGGCATTGAGGTTCGTTTCGTATCGGCGGGCCGTCCCCCCTAAAGCCAAAGCTAGGGCGGGAAACAGTGCGCGGGGAAGGCCGGGTCTGGCGTGCGCTCCCTGTACATGAAAAACCGCCAAAAGCCAGTAGATAAAGCGGCGCAGCGACGGCCCGGAACGCGACAAGGTAAACGGTTTCAGCCTTGAAATGAGGGGATATAGGGGTATCGCAAGGTATTGGCCCGCCCACCTTCCGGGCCGGTAAGCAGGGAATGGCCGCGACATGATAGCCGCCGCAGCGATCGATTACCGGGAGATGGCCCGCCGCAAGCTGCCGCGTTTCATGTTCGATTACGTAGACGGCGGCTCCTATGACGAAACAACGCTGGCGGCCAACCGTGATGATCTGAAGCGGATCGCGCTGCGTCAGCGGGTATTACGGGACGTATCTGGGCTTGATCTCTCGACCACCCTGTTCGGGCAGAAGCTGAACATGCCGGTGGCGCTGGCGCCGGTCGGGCTGGCGGGAATGCTGGCGCGACGGGGCGAGGTGCAGGCGGCCCGTGCGGCGGAGGCTGCTGGCGTACCGTTCACGCTTTCGACTGTTTCGGTCTGCGATCTGGACGAGGTTGTGCGGGGCGTGACCAAGCCGATCTGGTTCCAGCTCTACATGATCCGCGATCGCGGCTTCATGCGGGACATGATGGCGAAGGCGAAAGCGCTGGGCTGTTCGGCGCTGATCTTCACGGTGGATATGCCGGTGGCGGGGTCGCGCTATCGCGATCGCAGATCGGGCATGTCGGGCGCGCCGGGATTTCTTGGTGCGAGCCGCAGGGCGTTTCAGGCGGCGCAGCATCCTGCGTGGGCGTGGGATGTCGGTCTGCTTGGTGGCCCGCACCATCTTGGCAATGTCGCGCCGACGCTGAAGGGCAAGACCGGGCTGGATGATTTCTTCCGGTGGCTGGGCAGCAATTTCGATCCGGCGATCTCGTGGAAGGATCTGGATTTCATTCGCCAGGAATGGACCGGGCCGCTGATCATCAAGGGCATGCTCGACGCTGAAGACGCGCGCGAGGCGGTGAAGCAGGGCGTTGATGGCATCGTGGTGTCCAACCATGGCGGGCGGCAGCTGGATGGCGTGCCGTCGTCGGCGCGCGCCCTGCCGGCGATTGCGGATGCGGTGGGGGATCAGCTGACGGTGCTGGCCGATGGCGGCATTCGGTCGGGGCTGGATGTCGTGCGCATGCTGGCGCTTGGCGCTAAGGGCGTGCTGCTGGGGCGGGCGTGGGCATATGCGCTGGCTGGGGCTGGCGGCGCTGGCGTGAGCCATGTGCTGCAGCTGATCGATGCAGAGATGCGCGTGGCCATGTCGTTGACGGGCGTGACCCGGATCGCGGACATCAGCCGCGATATTCTGGTGCGCGACTAGTTGCCCATAGACTAGTTGCCGAGTGCGCGCTGGCGCGGCCCGTCGAAATGTCGGTCAAGTTCTTCAATGCGTTCGTCATAACGCTTGTTGAGGCACTTCTTGTCGGCGGCACACTTGGCGCGCTCGCTCAACCATTCGTGTTGTTCGTCGATCAGCGCGCCGCGCCCGCCCATCAGCAGCATGCCACGCAGCAGCGTGTACTGCGTCGCCATCACGGAGTCCTTCTGCAGGATGCCCTTGTCTGCGCAGATGGCTTTCTCGTCTTTGGCCTTGGCTTTCGCGCAATTCATCAGGCCCCAGTCCTTGGCGGATGCGGTGGGCGCGACGACAGCCGCAGCTAGGGCGAAGAGGGCAATGCGCATGGACGACTCCCTTTGCGGAAGAGTTTAGCTGGCGTCGCGAAATGAGGCGAGAGGGCTCAGACAACAGCGCCGAACAAACGGCCAATGCCGGCGGTGATCGCCATGGCGACGGCTCCCCAGAAGACGACGCGCGCTGTTGGCTTCAATGGCTTGGCGCCGCCTGCATAAGCGCCGAGGAAACCGAGCAGGGCGAGATAGACGAGCGATCCCGAGCCGACCCAGATCTCCAGTCCGTCGATCGGCGCCAGCCATGTGATCAGCAGCGGCAAGCCGGCGCCGAGTGCGAAGCTGATTGCCGAAGCGAAAGCCGCCTGGATCGGCCGGGCTTCGGTCAGCTCGGATATGCCGAGTTCATCACGCGTATGCGCGCCGAGTGCATCCTTCGCGGTCAGCTGGTCGGCAACCTGCTGCGCAAGGTCCGGGTCGAGACCGCGTTCTATATAGATGTTGGTGAGTTCCTGCCGCTCCATTTCCGGCATTTCGGCAAGCTCGCGCTTTTCACGCCTGATATCGGCCTGCTCGGCATCTCGCTGTGAGCTGACGGAGACATATTCGCCCGCGGCCATGGACATGGCGCCGGCGACAAGGCCAGCTCCACCGGCGATCAGCAGCGCATCGCGATCAGCGCCCGTGGCGGCGACGCCGACGATCAGGCTTGCGGTCGATACGATACCGTCATTGGCCCCCAGCACAGCAGCGCGGAGCCAGTCGATACGCTCAACGGCGTGGAGTTCTGCGTGATACGATCGGCGCGCCCTGGGCACGCCTACTGGACCTCGTCCGTGTCCCAGACAGCGCGCACCGCGATGTCTGCCTCAACGCCGATATTGTACCAGGCGAGGCGGTCCTTCGAAGCGTTGACGATGATGAAGTGCTCGTGGGGCTTCATGGCCAGGGTCAACTGGTTGCGGAGCTGCTGGACGGTTTGCTTGGAGCGCAGCACCCACATGTCGCCGGCGGCGCGCGTCATCTTGCCGGACTCGCGAAGCACGCGCTCGAAGCGGTCATTGCCGGCGAGCAGGCGGGCGGCGATGAAGTAGTTGCAGACGGGAACTTCCGTTTCGCCGGAGTCGAGGCGCGGATCGCCGAACTTGCGTTTCTTCGGGCCCTTGAAGTCCCAGCGAAGGTTAGGGTGGTGGTCTGCGCGGTGGAAGTCCACATCCGTGCCACAGGCGATGAACGTGCCGGCCTGAACGCGGCCTTCCTTGAGGAAGTCGATCAGGCGGGAGCGCGGATAGGGACCGTATTCCTTGTCAGCGATCTTGATGCGCCATTTGACGCTTTCAAAGGGGGGAGGCGCGGTTTGCGTCCCCTCTTCATCGCCTGTCCCCACAGGCTCATTAAGTTCCAGCGTGTCGTTCATAAGACAGCGTGTTCCGCAAACCCCGGTTTGCGTTTAGTTGTAGGGGAAATCACCTTGTCCAAAGGTTAAACGGAGGTCCCCATGAGCCAGTACGAATTCATCAAAACCGAGACCGAGGGCAACCTCTTCATCGTCACGATCAACCGTCCGGATCAGCTGAATTGCCTGCATCCAATGGCAAATGCTGAATGTGGCGCAGCGTTCGACGAGTTCGCCGCCAACCCGGATCTCTGGGTCGCTATCGTTACCGGCGCAGGCGAAAAGGCCTTTTCGGCGGGCAACGACCTCAAATTTGCCGCTTCAGGCCAGAAATCCCCGGTTCCGATGCCTTCGACAGGCTTTGGCGGCCTGACGTCGCGTTATGACCTCTACAAGCCGGTCATCGCGGCTGTGAACGGCTTTGCCATGGGTGGCGGGTTCGAGATCGCTCTGGCGACGGACATCATCATTGCGGCCGAGAACGCCAAATTCGCCCTGCCGGAGCCGCGTGTCGGCTTTGCAGCGCTGGCGTCGGGCATGCACCGCCTGCCGCGTGAAGTTCCGCTGAAAAAGGCGATGGGCATGATGCTGACGGGGCGCACGGTCACGGCGGCGGAAGGCAAGGAGATCGGCTTCGTCACTGATGTCGTGCCGCAGGGCAAGGCTCTGGAAGAAGCCAAGCGCTGGGCCGGCCTGATCATGGAATGCTCGCCAATGGCCATCAAAGCCACGAAAGAGACGGTGCTGACCGGTCTCAAGCAGGCCGACCTGAAGACCGCGTTCGACCACAAGGTTCCGGGCATCGCGAAGCTGCTCGCTTCGGCCGATCACAAGGAAGGCCCGAAGGCGTTCGCAGAGAAGCGCAAGCCGGTCTGGAAGAACGAGAACTAGCGCACGTTTGCGGCGGGCTGGGGAGTTCTGGAGTTCGCCGTGACGTCTGCCCCTGACTTTGCTGAACTGGCCGCCGCGCACGGCATCGAGCTCGACAAAGATGCTTCGATGCTGCGCGTGGGCGGCTCTGACGCCGAGTATTTCGGCGCGATGGCGCGCGATGCGTCCGGCGCCTACTGGATGCTGCGTGCGCCGCGCCGTGGCGACGTTCAGTTGGCGGGGCGGCAGGAAGCGCTCGTGCTCGATTTCGTGCGCGGGAAGATCCCGGCCGTCGTGCCGGACTGGCAGGTGCATACGGACAAGCTGATTGCCTATCGCGTGCTGCCGGGCGTGCCGGCGGCGGAGATCGATCCGCTGATGGGCGAGCTGATCTGGCGACTGCCGCAGGGCAGCGCGCCCGATGCTTTCAATGAGAGCCTCGCGGCGATGATGGCGAAGCTGCATGGCATCGATGCTGGAGCGGCGGAGGCTGCAGGTATTCCCGCCGTGATGGCCAACGAAATCCCCGCGCGCATGAAGCTGCGGATGGACGAGTGCAACGCGCTCGCGCCCGTGCCGGAGCTGCTGTGGGGCCTGTGGCAGAAATGGATCGATGGCGATGGCTTCTGGCCGTCGCATGTCGCGCTGGTGAATGGCGATATCTATCACCCGCACCTGTTCGTCGATGCGGACTATCGCGTGATCGGCGTCGATGACTGGTCGGGCGCGGAGATCACCGATCCGGCCAGCGACTTCTCACTCTACTTTGCGGCGGCGGGCAGAGAGGCGTTGGAAGATCTGCTACGCCGCTATGAGCGGGCAGGCGGGCGGACCTGGGCGCGCATGGCCGATCAGGCGGAGATGTATTACTGGGCAAGCCCGGTGCGGTTTGCCGCCTACGCCATGAAGACGGGCGATCTCTCGCATCTTATGAACGTCAGGAACATGGTGCATCGCTATGCGACCATGCTTGGGGATTCAGGATACGCGGGATAGCGACGATAGGGTGGGGGACACGTAGATGAATGGGGGCGAGGAGCAGACAGTTCGCGCCGTGAAGCGGCGGAGCACTTTCTTCCTTGTCGCTGCAGCGTTGATGACGCTGTTCGTGTTTCTTGGCTTCCTGCCGAGCTTCTACATGCGGTCTCAGTTCCGGACAGAGGCGCTGCCTGTCTATCTGACCATCCACGGGCTGGTCATGACGGCGTGGCAGGTGTTGTTACTGACGCAGACAGTGCTGATCGCGACGAAGCGGGCGCAACTTCATCGGCAGTTGGGATTTGCTGGAGCAGGGCTGGCCGTGGTGGTGGTCATTGTCGGCGTCGATGCGACATTGAAGCAACCAGCGCGATTGGCGGAAGCGGGCATCGTGCTGCCGTTCCCGTTGGAAGATCTCGTGATTGGCAATCTGTTCGGGTTCACGTTCTTTGCCGCGCTGGTGGCGATCGCGATCGTGCAGCGGCGGAATGCAGCAACGCATAAGCGTCTGCTTTACTGGGCGGGTATCGTGACGATTGGGCCAGCGCTGACGCCTGCGCGTAGTCTGGGCGAGATGATCGTGCCGTACTTCCCGATGCACTTTCCGCCGGAGATTGCGCTGGGTTGGGTGGCGTGGATCGGGCTGTTGGCGCACGACTGGCTGTCAGCGCGCAGCTTCCATCCGGCCACGATCGTTGGCGGCATGATGCTGTTGTTCGTGTCGCCGGCGCTGCTCGACTGGTTCCTGCTGATCGACGGCGTTCGCGCGTGGGTAGGCTCGCTGGCCTAGCCAACGTCGTTGGCGTGGGTCGTGCGGAAGTCGACGGCGAAGCCGCCTTCGATGTAGCGCACGCAGGTCCCCGCGCGCTCGCCGACCTGTACGCGGTCGCCGATCATGGGGCGGGGGCCGGCGGTCTTGAGGGCGACGCCGAAGATCGAGACGTCGGCCACAGCGCACGCGATGGAATTGTTGCCGAAGCGCGCCACGATCTGGCCGCCGCCTGCACGGCGTTCGGCCTCTCGCTCGTCGCTGAGACCAAGGCGATCCTTGTTGACGAGCCAGGTCAGGATGTCCGCGATCTTTTCGCGCTTGCGCGACGGCGCCGTGAACTGAACGGCGTAACCGATCTCGTTGAGTACGCGGGAGACCACGCCTTCGACTCGGCCGATGCCGTCTATGTAAAGGACGAGGCTCTCGCCCTTGCTGAGTGGGCGCGCGAGATTGATGCGGAGGCCACCGGCGGCCACGTCGATCGTCGTGCAGGTGAATTCCTCGCCTGTGCCCGTGAGGCCGCGCACGCGGATCTCCCAGCTCACACGACGGAATTTCCGACGATCCTGCGCTTCGAGGCGCCGGATCGATGGCTTGTCAGCGCGCGCCAGATTCATAGATCGCCCTCACACCCGGAGAGAGGGGCCTCCCCAACGCGCGAAGTTAACGCTTGAATGGTTTACAAGCCCTTGCCTGACGGGTGGTCAGCCAGCGCGGGGCGAGGAGCTACGGGAGTGCTCGGCACCGGGCTGCGTTTGGCCAGCTCGGGATGCTGGCGCGACAGGCAGCGCGGGGTGTGCGCTTTGCGGCTCATCTGGAGCTGACAATCCTGACGGCCGGATGAAGCGTCGGCGCTGGCGGGAAAATCGCCATGGCTTGCAGGCGACGGAGTGGGCGGCCGGCCAGCACGTCTTCAGGCGTCATGGTCTGGCAGAGACCAAGAAAGCGAGCCGGCGCACCGGGCTTGCCGAACAGTGGCGCCAAGGCAAATTCGAGATCGACGCGCTTGCCGACCAGCGTTTCGCCGCGGGCGCGGATGAGGGTGGGGCCGCGGTCGGAAACTGCGGTGCTGAGGGCGGCCGCGACCAGCCGGCGGTCGGATTCGCCCCAGATCGACAAGAAGTTGTGATCGGTCAGCTGGCGGCCGAACAGCCGCTCCAGCGCATAGCCGACACGGCGGAATTCGTAGTCGCGCTCAGCGACGTGGTTAAGGACGAACAGCCGGCCAACCAGGCCAGGGTAGTCGTCGGTCGTTGGACCTTCGGTCGCCGGCGTCCCATCGGACAAGCGACGCCAAGCGTCCAGAACGGCCTGGGTATTCGGATGGGCCTGAAGTTCTTCCATAGAAATGTTCGCCAAACTCTACGCTGACTCAAAAATCCCCAGCCTGCAGGGGATTGATCGCAACACGCGGGCCATGACGCACGTCGGGGGAATCGCGACCCGAAAACGATCGTTTTCCCTCTGGGCGGGAGAACGGTCGAACTGCTGCTCTACCAGTCGGGGGAAAAACCTCGGCTGTCCGCATCGTCGGCGGATGCGCCTCTGAAGAGACGCGACGCTAACGTTTCATGGCGACACATGCTGGCGCACGCCGGTTCGTCCAGCCAACAATTGTTGTCGGGCGCAGGCTATCTCATCGTCAGGCGTGTTCGCGTCGGGCTGAGCTTCGGCTGGCGAATGCAGCTGTTCAGCCGGCTGCTCGCTAGCGGATCTTCGGCGGCACGATCGGCAGCGACGATGACAAGCCGCCATCCACGGGCAGGACCTGTCCGTTTACGTAGCTCGCATCGTCGCTGGCAAGGAAGAGCGCGACCTTGGCGATCTCGTCCGGCTGTCCGGCGCGGCGCAGCGGATTGAGCTGGCCGATCCTGTCGTCGGTGCCTTTTTCGCGTGCGCGGTCGAACAGCGGCTGGGTCATGCCGGTTTCGATAAGGCCGGGGCAGATGCCGTTCACGCGCACATTGGTGCCGGCGAGGTTGTTGGCGGCGAGCGATACCAGCGAGATGACGCCGGCTTTCGACGCGGAGTAAGCGGGCGAGCCGGCGCCGTTGCGCAGGCCGGCGACGCTGGCGGTGCAGACGATCGCGCCTTTGCCGCGCTTGACGATCTCCGGCGCGCCGATCTGGATGGCGAGCATCGGGCCGATCAGGTTGACTTGCAGGATCTGGCGCCACTGGTCTTCGGTCTGTTCGAACAGGCTGGGTGTGCCGCCCGAGATGCCGGCGTTAGCGTAGATGATGTCGATGCCGCCATTGGTCTTCACCGCGAGATTGATGAGTTCCTTCACGTCACCCGCATTGCCGGCATCCATTTCCATCGAGATGGCCTTGCCGCCCGCTTCCTTGATGGCGGCGACGGTGTCGGCGACAGCGGCGGCTTTGTCGGCGGCGATCACGCTGGCGCCTTCGGCGGCGAAGAGCTTGGCGGAAGCGCGGCCGATGCCGGAGGCGGCGCCGGTGATGATGACGGATTTGCCGGTGAAGCGGGCCATGGGATTTTCCTTGTTCTGTTTCTTTTTATTCGGGCTGAGGCGTGGCCACGTCAACAAGTTGTAATCTCGCGCGCCGTTTGGCGCGTTCCGGATGACAATCGTGGAACAGCCGAGCTATACCCACAGCGGGACGGGGTAGAGGATTCACGGGGAGCCGGTGATGAGGGCAATTTTTGGCGCGACCGCAATGCTTGCGGTTCTGGCAGCCTGCGGACCGAGCGAACCAGCGGCGCCTGCTGCGCCCTCAGCCGAGGTGATCGCGAAGAACAGCGCGGATCTCGTGGCGTATCTGGATGCTGAGTACGAAGAAGAACTGCAGATGTCTCCGCAGGAGATGACGAGCCAGGGGCGCAAGGAGCGCTATGGCGAGCTCGACGATCGCTCCGAAGCGGCGCTGGACGAGAACCTCGCATGGCGCCGGGAGTCGGTCGCCGACATGAAAGCCAAGTTCAAGCCGGAAGATCTCAGTGAGGACGCGCGGCTTTCCTACGAAATCTGGGAACTTGAGCTGGCGAACGACGAGAAGACGGTGCAGTTCCGCCGTAACGGGTACGTCTTCGGCCGGGGTGGGGCGCATACGGGCCTCGTCAACTTCATGATCAACCAGCACCGCGTCGACGAGAAGTCGGATGCGGAAGCTTACATCTCGCGCGTCGGGGCAATCGGTACGGCGATCGACACGCTGATCGAGCGCGCCAAGCTGAACGCAGCTGCGGGTGTGCGCATGCCGGGCTTTGGTTACGACCAGACGGCTTCGGAAGTGAAGCGCGTGCTGACGGGTGCGCCGTTCGACAAGACGAAGGACTCGGCGCTGTTCGCGGACGGCAAGGCCAAGATCAAGGCGCTCGGTGAGAGTGGCAAGCTGAAGCCGGAAGAAGTTGTGGCGCTATCTGAACAGCTTCGCCTTGCGATGGTCGACAAGATGAAGCCGGCCTATGACCGGCTGTCGGCCTGGGTTGCTGACGACAAGAAGAACGCCTCTCCGCAGCCCCAAGGTGTTGGCGCGCTACCGAATGGCGAGGCTTTCTACAACACACGCCTCGCGTTGATGACGACGACAGACATGACGGCGGACGAGATCCATCAGCTGGGTCTTTCCGAAGTCGCGCGCATTCGTGGCGAGATGGAGAAGGTGAAGGAAGAAGCGGGCTTCAAGGGCACGCTACCCGAGTTCTTCACCTTCATGCGGACGGACAAGCAGTTCTATCTGCCGAACAATGATGCGGGCGCTCAGGAATATATCGACCGCGCGACCAAGCACATCGAGGAGATGAAGCTGGCCCTGCCGAAATACTTCGGCCGCCTGCCGAAGGCTGATCTCATCGTGAAGCGTGTCGAACCCTTCCGCGAGGAGCCGGGCGGTGCGCAGCACTATATGGCTGGCACGCCGGATGGTTCGCGTCCAGGCATCTACTACGCCCACCTGTCGGACATGAACGCGATGCCGACCTACATGCTGGAAGACATCGCCTACCACGAGGGTCTGCCAGGCCATCACATGCAGATCTCGATCCAGCAGGAGTTGGAAGCAGATACGGGCCCGAGCAAGCTGCCGAAATTCCGCACGCAGTATGGCTACACCGCGTATTCGGAAGGCTGGGGCCTCTATTCGGAAGCGCTGTCGCGGGAGATGGGTTTCCTGAAGGACCCCTATAGCCATTATGGCCAGCTCTCGGGAGAGATCTGGCGTGCGATCCGGCTGGTGCTGGACACGGGCATCCATTCCAAGGGTTGGACGGAAGAGCAGGCGGTGAAGTACTTCACCGAGAACTCGTCCGTCGCAGACGGCGCCATCGCATCCGAAGTGCGCCGCTATTTCTCGAGCCCCGGTCAGGCGACGGCCTACAAGATCGGCATGATCAAGTTGCAGCAGATGCGGGACAAGGCGCGGACCGAGCTTGGCGACAAGTTCAGCTATCCGGCCTTCCACGACCAGATTCTCGGCGGTGGCGCTCTGCCATTGCCGGTGCTGGAGCGGAAGATCGATCGCTGGATTGAAGCACAGAAGAAGGCATAGCGGCGGGCGCTCAAGCGCCTGACTGCTATGGTTCGACAATCAGGGGGTATGATGAGAATCCTGCTTACGGCTGGACTGATGGCGCTTGTGGCGGCGTGCAGCCCTGATGTGGTCAAGCCCGCGTTCACGGTTGAGGACGTCGCTGCCGAGAGCAAGAAGCTCAACGATTATCTCAATGCCGAGTTCGAGGAAGAGCTCGCCATGAACCCGCTGACGCTGACGCAGATGGGGCGCAAGGAACATTACGACGAACTAGGTGACTTCTCTGAAGCGGATGTCGCCAAGCAGCTTGCCTGGCGGCGTGAGAGCGTTGCGGAGATGAAAGCCGCGATTGATCCGGCCAAGCTGAACGATGACGCCAGGACGTCCTGGGCAATCTGGGAGACGGAGCTGGAGCGTTCGGAGCTGCGCGCGAAGTGGCAGCGACATTCCTACGTCTTCGGCTATGGCGGGCCGCATACGGACCTGCCGAACTTCCTCATCACCTACCACAAGGTCGATGAGCCCAAGGACATGGATGCGTACATCGAGCGCATCGGAGCGCTCGCGACAGCGATTGATCAATCGACGGAGCGCGCGAAGCTGGCCGTGGCGGACGGCATTCGTGCGCCGAAGTTCGGCTATGATCGCACGCTGACTGAAGCGAAGAATGTGATCTCCGGCGCACCGTTTGGCGCGGGGCCGGCCTCGCCGCTGTGGGATGATCTCAATACAAAGATCGGCGGCTTGCTGGCGTCTGATCGTGCGAATGACGGACAGGCCGCAGCCTGGAAGACGGCGGCGGAAGCTGCGCTGAAGGACAAGGTGAAGCCGGCTTACGAGAGGCTGATCGCCTGGCTCAACGAGGACATCGCGAATGCGCCCTCGGGCAAGGTTGGCGCGCTGACGCTGCCGAACGGGCCGGAGTGGTACAACGTCTCGCTGGAACTACAGACGACCACCAAAATGACCGCCGACGAAATCCATCAATTAGGTCTCGACGAGGTGAAGCGCATCCATGCCGAGATGGAGAAAATCCGCGAGGCGACCGGCTTCAAGGGCGACCTGAAAGCCTTCTTCGAGTTCATGCGGACGGACAAGCAATTCTATCTGCCTGACACGGACGAGGGGCGCGCCAAGTATCTCGCGACGGCGCAGGGCTATCTCGATGTGATGTACAAGAAGCTGCCGGAGTATTTCGGTCGCTTGCCGAAAGCGCCGCTGGTGGTGAGGCGTGTTGAAGCGTTCCGCGAAGTGCCGGGCGGCGCTGCTCACTACTATGCTCCAACGCCGGATGGTTCGCAGCCGGGCATCTTTTACGCGCACCTTGTCGACATGAGCGCGGTGTCGCTGTGGGCGCTGGAAAGTCTTGCCTATCACGAGGGCGTTCCGGGCCATCACATGCAGATCGCCATCCAGAATGAGCTGACGGACATTCCACTGTTCCGCACGCAGTATGGCTATGGCGCGTTTGCTGAGGGGTGGGGGCTCTATGCCGAGGATCTCGGCAAGACGATGGGCATGTTCACCGACCCCTACAACGATTTCGGACGTCTCAATTCAGAACTCTGGCGTGCCGTGCGCCTGGTGCTCGACACCGGGCTGCACGCGAAAGGCTGGACGGAAGAGGAAGCTGTCGCCTGGGCGATGGCGAATTCCGCGCGACCTGCAAGCTCGATCAAGAGTGAGGTTCGGCGGTTCCTGCTGTGGCCGGGTCAGGCGACGAGCTACAAGATCGGCATGATCGCCATCCAGCGCCTGCGCGACGAGGCGCGACAAGAGCTTGGCGACAAGTTCGACTGGAAATCGTTCCACGATACGGTGATCGATGGCGGCGCGATGCCGTTGCCCGTGCTGGAGACACGCGTGCGGGCATGGATCAAGTCGATCAAGGATGCGTAGGTTTGCGCAGGAAACGACGCGGGCGATAGGGGATCACATGCAGCACAGGATGGGCGTCGGACCCCTGCTCACGCGCAAAGGCCATCTGGTTGAGCGCGGCTGGGCGACCAGTGAAGTCCGCGCTTATAATCGCGCCGCCATCCGCGCGGGCGGCTGGCGTATCAAGGAGTGGGACTATTATTGTGTCCTGACGCCAGACTACGGCCTTGCGTTGACCGTCGCCGACAATGGCTATCTCGGCTTTCTCGGGGTCTCGTGGATCGATCTCGTGAAAGGCTCCGCCGCCAACCATGGGGCGGCTACATTCTGGCCAATGGGCAAGATGAAGCTTCCTGCCAGTGCGGACCGGGGCGACATTGTGCAGTCTGCGTCCGGCGTAAGTCTCGCCTTCCGGCATGAGACGGGCGGCCGGCGACTGACGGTCGATGTCCCAGGGTTTGCACAGGGTGCGGGGCTCAAAGGCGAGCTGTGGCTCGACCAGCCCCCTATGGACCGGATGGTTATTGCAACGCCGTTCGCCGGCGCGCCGAAGGCGTTCTATTACAACCAGAAGATCAATTGCCTTCCGGCGACGGGAGAGATCACGGTCGGCGGAAACGTTCACCGCTTTGCGCCGGAAACGGCTTTCGGCGTGCTTGACTGGGGGCGGGGCGTCTGGACCTACCGGAACACGTGGTATTGGGGGTCTGCTTCCGGCAAGGCTGGCGGACGTTCGTTTGGTTTCAATATCGGCTATGGCTTTGGCGACACTTCGATGGCGTCCGAGAACATGCTCTTCGTCGACGGCGTGGCGCACAAGCTCGATCAGGTGACGTTCCACATGCCTGATGGTCCACCGGATTCCGCACCGTGGACGTTCACCAGCAACGACAATCGCTTTCGCATGAATTTCAAACCGATCGTGAATCGTCACCAGACGACGGATCTCGGCCTGTTCAAGACGGCGCAGGATCAGGTTTTTGGCCTGTACGCGGGCGAAGTGGTGCTCGACGATGGTTCCGTGCTGAAGGTGGATGCATTGCCGGGCTTTGCCGAAGAAGTGTCCAATCGATGGTGAGGCGGATCAGGGCGCAGGCTTGCCAGAGTGTCGTGCGGAGCGGTTTGCGTGACAACGCTTCCGCCGCTGCTGATATCGCCCTAGTTCTACCTGTCCTGGTTTTCGACCGGGCGTATCCGTCCCCCATTTTGCGAGCGTAGTGCGCCATGATGAAACGTCTTATCGCAGCGAGTTTTCTGGCGCTTGCCGCGTGTTCTCCGGCTGGACCAAATGCGCCGACGGCGGAGGAAATCGCCAAGGCTAGCGGAGATCTGACCGTGTGGTTTGATGCGGAATACGACGAGCTGCTGCAGATGAGCCCGATGCAGCTCACCATGCTGGGCCGCAAGGATCAGTACGACAAGATCGACCAGTTCACCGACGTCGCCGCCGACGCCAAGCTGGCGTGGGAAAAGGCCAGCGTCGTCGAGATGAAGGCGAAGTTCGATCCGGCCCGGCTGGATGCTGAATCGCGCACCTCGTTCGACATGTGGGCCCTGCAGGCCGAGATGGACGAGAAGCTCGCGGCGTTCCGCCGCCAAGGCTATGTCTTCGTCAAGGACGGTCCACATTCTTCGCTCGCCAACTTCCTGATCACCTTTCATGCGGTGGCCGAGAAGTCGGACATGGAAGCCTACATCAAGCGCCTCAGCGAAGTCGCGAGAGCGCTCGATCAATCGGTCGAGCAGGCGAAGCTGGCGGCGGAAGCCGGCGTGCGGCCGCCGCGGTTCGCCTATGACCAGGCTACACAGGAAGCGAGCAACGTCATCACGGGCGCTCCCTTTGGCGTCGGCGCCGACTCGCCGCTGTGGGCCGATGCAAAGACCAAGATTAAGGCGCTTGCCGATGGCGGCAAGCTGACCGCAGACGAAGCCAAGGCCATGGAAGCCTCCGCGCGGACGGTTCTGGTCGATACCGTTAAGCCGTCCTACGAGCGGATCATCGCGTATCTCAAGGACGATCGACCGAAGGCTGCGGAGCAATCACAGGGCGTCGGCACGTTCGCGAAAGGCGCCGACTTCTACAACGCCATGCTGGAAGTCCAGACGACGACCAAGATGACGGCGGACGAGATCCATGAGCTCGGCCTCAAGGAAGTCGCGCGCCTGCGCAGCGAGATGGAATCGATCCGCGAGAAGGTTGGCTTCAAGGGCGACCTCACAGCATTCCTCGCCTTCATGCGCACCGACAAGCAGTTCTACGAACCCAGCACCGATGCCGGCCGCGCCGCGTATCTCAAGAAGGCCGACGACTACGTCGCGGCCATGAAAGCCAAGATCCCCGAATACTTCGGCCTTCTTCCCAAGGCCGATCTGATCGTGAAGCGTGTCGAGGCGTTCCGTGAGGAAGCAGGCGGCGTGCAACACTATTTCCCCGGCACGCCGGACGGGTCGCGTCCCGGCATCTATTACGTCCACCTGCTGGACATGTTGGCGATGCCGCTCTGGGATCTCGAGAGCACGACCTATCACGAGGCCATTCCGGGCCATCACATGCAGATCTCGATCGCGCAGGAGCTGAAGGGCATCCCGTTCTTCCGCACGCAATATGGCTCCACCGCTTATGTCGAGGGCTGGGCGCTTTATACCGAGCTGCTGTCGAAAGAGATGGGTTTCTACACCGACCCGTATTCCGACATGGGTCGCCTCAACAACGAGATGTGGCGCGCAGTGCGTCTGGTGGTGGACACGGGCATCCATGCCAAAGGATGGAGCGAAGAGCAGGCCCTGAAATACTTCATGGACAACTCGTCCACGCCCGAGGCGGCATTGCACGCGGAGATCCGGCGCTATTTCGTCTGGCCGGGGCAGGCGACGGCCTACAAGATCGGGATGATCAAGATCCTGGAACTGCGTGCTATGGCGCAGAAGGAGCTTGGGGCAAAATTCACCATGGCTGGTTTCCACGACACGGTGCTGGGCGGCGGCGCGCTGCCCCTGCCGATTCTGGAAGCGCGGGTGAAGCGCTGGGTTGAAACGTTGAAGGCGGCAGGGTGATGTTCAGGCGCCTGTGAGCACGCCCTCGTCCTTCGAGACGCGGACTTCGTCCGCTCCTCAGGATGAGGACTACTCTGACGGTGTCGTATAGCCCTCATCCTGAGGAGCCGCGTAGCGGCGTCTCGAAGGACGAGGGCGTGCTTCATGAAGGATTGAGGAGAGAAACAAATGCGGGTTCTGTTTACGGTGGCGGCTTCGCTGCTTGTGCTCGCCGCGTGCGGGCCGACGACGCCTGCTGCGCCGACGGCTGCAGATATCGCAAAGACCAGCGCCGAGCTGACGGCCTGGTTTGATGCGGAGTACGAGGAAGAACTGCAGATGAGCCCGATCGGGCTCACCTTCCAGGGCCGCAAGGACCAGTACGACAAGATCGACGACTACAGCGAAGCGGCAATCGACAAGAAGCTCGAATGGCGCCGGGCCAGCGTCGCGGAGATGAAAGAGAAGTTCGATCCGGCCAAGCTGGACGAAGACGCCAAGACCTCGTTCGACATCTGGGCCCTGTCACTCGACATGGAAGAGAAGGCCGCGAAGTTCCGCCGTTCACCGTACATCTTCGTGAAGGATGGCCCGCACGTCTTCCTGCCGCAGTTCGTGATGCAGTTCCATGAAGTGTCCGAGAAGTCGGACATGGATGCGTATGTCTCGCGTATCGGCGAAGTCGGTCGCGCGATGGACCAGGCGCTGGAGCTGGCGAAGCTGGCGGCGGCTGAGGGCAATCGCGCGCCGCGCTTTGCCTATGACGAGTCCGTCACGCAATCGAATAATGTGATCACCGGCGCGCCATTCGGCGCAGGCCCGGATTCACCGATCTGGGCGGATGTGAAGTCCGAGCTGAAGGCGCTGCAGGACGGCGGCAAGATAACGGCAGACGAGGCAAAGGCGATCGAGACAGCGGCGAAGGCGGCCCTGATCGACAAGCTGAAGCCGGCCTATGAGCGCGTGATCGCGTGGCTAAAAGAAGATCGCCCGAACACATCGGAGCAGGCGACCGGCGCATCGGCGCTCAAGGATGGCGTGGCATTCTACGACAACGCTCTGGCGCAGCAGACGACGACCACAATGACGGCCGACGAGATCCACCAGCTGGGCCTCTCGGAAGTCGCACGCATTCATGCCGAGATGGAGAAGATCAAGGAGCAGGTGGGATTCAAAGGCACGCTCCTGGAGTTCTTCAACTTCATGCGGACGTCGCCGCAGTTCCAGCTTCCCAACACAGACGCCGGCCGGGCGCAGTACATCAAGATGTCGGAAGATTATCTGGCGGGCATGACGGCCAAGCTGCCGGAATATTTCGGCATCCTGCCGAAGGCGAAGCTTGTCGTGAAACGCGTTGAGCCGTTCCGCGAAGAACCGGGCGGCGCGCAGCACTACTTCCCGTCCACGCCAGATGGTTCACGTCCGGGCGTGTTCTACGCGCACCTCAGCGACATGAAAGCGATGCCCACCTACACGCTGGAGGCGATCGCCTATCATGAAGGTGTTCCGGGCCACCACATGCAGATCGCCATCGCGCAGGAGCTCACGGGCATCCCGAAGTTCCGCACGCAGTATTTCTACACGGCCTACGCTGAAGGCTGGGGTCTCTATTCGGAAGCGCTGTCGAAAGACATGGGCTTCTACAAGGACCCGTATTCGGACTTTGGCCGCCTCGGCGCGGAAATCTGGCGCGCGATCCGGCTTGTGGTCGACACGGGTATCCACTCCAAAGGCTGGACCGAAGAGCAGGCGGTGAAATACTTCCTCGACAACGGCCCGACGCCGGAAGGCGCGGTTCGCTCGGAGGTTCGCCGCTACATCGTGTGGCCGGGCCAGGCGACCTGCTACAAGATCGGCATGATCAAGATCCAGGAACTGCGTGCGCTGGCGCAGAAGGAACTTGGCGACAAGTTCACCTATGCCGGCTTCCACGACACGGTGCTCGGGGGCGGCGCGCTGCCGCTGCCGGTCCTTGAGGCCAAGGTGAAGCGCTGGATCGAGAAGACGAAAGCAGCGGCCTGATCAGCTCGCCTCGCGTTCAAATTGGAAGCGCCGCTCAGTTGGGCGGCGCTTCTTGTTTTGGGGCATTGCTGGCTTCAAGAACACGGCGGCGTGTATCTTCGATCATGCGTTCGGCGCGCCACGAAACATCGCCTTCGTCCGCCGCTGCGGCTTTGATGTAATAGTCCAGGGCGGCGGGATAGTCGGCATCCATATCCCAGCCTTCGACCAGCTTTTCCGCCATGAAGTATTGCGCGCCTGCATCGCCCTGGTCGGCTGCGCGCCGCACCATGGCGAAGGCGGCATTGCCGTCGATCGGGCTGGCGACTTCGCCGCTGAGATAAAGCCGGCCAAGACCGGTGCTGCCCGCCGCCAGGCCTTTGGCTTGTGCTGACTTGAACATCGTCTCCGCAGCGCCCTTGTCCGCGGGTACGCCGAGACCCTCGCGCAAACGCCAGCCGTATTCGACCTCACCCCAGCCGAAACCCTTTTCGGCGGCCTTGCGAAACTCGTTTGCCGCCGATGCCTCAATGCCCGCACGTTCGTCGTCGCTGCCGGCATAGGCGCCGGCTTCGGCCAGAAGCTGTCCGTAATAGACGTGGGCTGCAGGTTCGCCTGCATCAGCAGCTCCCGCGCAGATGGCGTGCGCGCCCTCCCAGTTCGGCAAGGCATCTTCCGTTGCCCACAACTCAACCGCACAGTGCAGCGCGAGAACCGCGGGATCGCCGTTCAGCGCTTCCGTCTTCAGCTGCTCGCGCTTCGTCTTGTCGAACGTCTGGCGCGCAATGTGGCGGCCGGTAAAAGTCTCGAAATCCTTTGGACCCACGCCAAATGTCGCGAGCTTTGCGCGTGACGCCGTGTGCGACGCCGTCGCCGCAGCTTCGGCTTCGGCTACGCGATCGACAGGCTTCAGCGACTCCCACGGACGGAACACCCAGAGGCTGGCCCCCGCCACGGCGATCACCGCAACAGCCGCCACGCTCTGCCACAGGCGACGCAAGGCGCGGTTGGGCGGCGGCTTCAGCGGCTTCACGTTCTGCTTGGATGCCAGCTGTTTGATGCGCGCGACGACATCGCGATAGACAGGGTCGGAGCGGTCGCCGCGCCAGTCGCACAGGTCAGCTGTGTGGATCAGGTTGAACGGAACCGGGATGTTCACCGGCTTCACCATCACAGGCACCAGTACGCCGCGTTCGCGCCCGATCGTACCTTCGCCGCGCACCCATTCGCTTTCAACAGCGTCCGGCGACCACATGACGACGACGGCCTTGGCCACCTGCAGTACTTGTTGGATTTTCTCGTCGAACGTGTCGCCAGCCTGCAGGCCGGCATCCCACCAGATGTCGAGGTTTTCTTCCTTCAGCGCCTTGTAAAGCGCCTCGGCGATCGCGCGGTCGGATCGGCGATAGGAAATGAAGACGTCAGCCATGATGTCCCCGCACAGGCCCCCCGGCCAGCGTCCCAGGGTCAGGCTAGCAGCAGCGGGGCGGCTGCGGGAAGGGGACTATTCCGCTGGAACAGCAGTTGGAGATTTCGCCGGATTTTTCAGGTGTTTCGCCGGAAGTCCTGGCGTTCCGGCCTGTTCGGGATGGGCGGCGAGATACGCCTCTTTCAGTTCACGCGAGCGCGAATGATTGCCATCTGGCGACCAGCCTGGATTGTTGATGAAGCGGCCCGCCCAGCGCCACGGGCGTAATCCATCACTCGCGCAGTCACGGACCAGTGCGAACATTTCGCCATAGGCGACGCGCAGCGGGTTGAACGTGTTGATCGGCTTCACCGTGCCGTAGACGGGCTTTTCGCTGTCGAGTTCGGGCACAAAGGTGCCGAACATCTTGTCCCATACTATGAACACGCCAGCGAAGTTCGCGTCGAGATAACGGGCATTGGTGGCGTGGTGCACGCGATGATGGCTCGGCGTGTTCATGACCATTTCAAACCATTTCGGCATCCGCCCAATGGCTTCAGTATGAATCCAGTATTGGTAGACAAGGTTGGCGCCTGCCGAAACCGCAATGAAAGCAGGGTGAAAGCCAAGCAACACCGCCGGCGCCCCCATAATCACCTGCCCGGTCATCGGCCCAAACCACGGCTGCCGCAGCGCAGTGGTCAGATTGTAGTGCTCCGATGAATGATGCGTATGATGCTCAGCCCACCAAAAGCGGATCAGATGCGCGAAGCGGTGTTTCCAGTAATAGATCAGATCGTAGCCGACAAAGATGATCAGGAAGCTCCACCACGTCACTGGCACATCGAAGAGGCGATAGGGCCAGAACAGCATCAGCACCCAGACACCGATTGAGGCGAGCAGGGTATCGACGATGACGCTGCCCAGACCCATCGACAGGGACGTGACGGCGTCTTTCGTTTCGTAACGGCCCTTGGCCTTGCCAGCCTTCACCGCCCACCATTCCAGAATGACGGTGACCACGAAGAACGGGATCGCAACGACGGTTGGTTTGATGAAATCCATGGGCGCAAAATTCCACAAACGGCCCCACGCGCAAAGCCGGCGCCGCAACGGAAGGTAATGCGGTGCGTTGCCCGTACCGGATCGCTTGACCATCCGGGTCCTGCGGCATGACAGTGTCCGGGAGCGGCTGACACAAGCTGCGTGGGAGAGATGCATGCGTAAGATGATGGCCACCGTTCTGGCGGCTGTGTCGGTGTTGGCGCTCGGCGCCCCGGCATTTGCTCAACAGCAGCAGGCTCCAGGATCGGCGGCGGTGCGTGGGGGAAGCGGCTTACCGCTTGCTAAAGGCGCGCAGGAAGTCTTCGCCACGATGCGTGATGGCGTGAAGCTGTCGGGCAATCTCTACCTGCCGGCCGGCAAAGGTCCCTTTGCCTGCATCGTGACGCGCACGCCTTACGGCAAGGACGATATGTATAAGGACCCGCGCGGCGCGGAGGGTTACACCAAGGCGGGGTACGCCTATCTGGTTCAGGACGTGCGCGGTAAGGGGAATTCGCAGGGCTTCTATTCAGCGTTCGTGAATGACCGCGATGACGGCTTCGATACCGTTGAGTGGATGGCCAAGCAAAGCTGGTGCAATGGCAATGTAGGCATCACCGGTCCCTCTGCGATGGGGATTACAGGCAATCTTGCGGCTATTTCGAACCCGCCGCATCTGAAAGCAGCGTTCGTCGTCGTTGCGCCG
This sequence comes from Hyphomonadaceae bacterium, assembly GCA_036733305.1. Lineage (GTDB taxonomy): Bacteria > Pseudomonadota > Alphaproteobacteria > Caulobacterales > Hyphomonadaceae > UBA7672. The sequence continues at coordinate 5,131 of DAINAT010000005.1, read as the reverse complement.
ACATCGATGACGGCGGCCAGCTTCATTGGTGGAGCCTTCAAGCAAAAAGACTCAGGTGACTGGAGCCGGGATCAGGGCATCGCCGAGGACGTGATCGCAGCCCGCGCTGCCAGCTATCCGACAACCGCAGAGGTTGCTGCAGTCGATATCCAGCGCAATGCGGAATTCATCGATATCCCGATCTACAACTACGGCGGCTGGTACGACATCTTCAACGAAGGCAACGTGCGCAACTTCATGTACCTGCAGCACCACGGCTCCAAGGGCGCACGTGGTAATCAGAAGCTGGAGATGGGTCCGTTCGGCCACGGCGATCTGTCGGGCGATCTCGAATATCCGGGTACAGGCGGCCTGCGTGGCAACCCTGCGGAGATCCGCTGGTTCGATTATTGGCTGAGGGGCATCGACAACGGCATCATGGATGAGCCTCCGGTGAAGGCGTACATGATGGCGTCGGCGCGCAAGGGCGCAGTCTCGGCCAAGAACCGCTGGATGCATTTCGGCGATTGGCCGCCCGCACCAGCGCAGACGAACTACTACCTCCACGAGAACGGCACGCTTTCCACCAAGACGCCGAAAGAGGCTTCCGCGTTCAAGGCTTATGCGTTTGATCCGAAGAAGCCGGTGCAATCGATTGGCGGCGCAAACCTGACGTTTGAGCGTGGGCCAATGGATCAGCGTCCGATCGGCAAGCGGGCGGATTATCTGAAGTTCGAAACCGCTGTTTTGGACAAGGATGTCGCGATCGCTGGTCCAGTAAGCCTTGATCTGTGGGCGTCCACCGACGGGCCGGACACAGACTTCATGGTGAAACTCGTCGATGTTTATCCCGATGGCTACGAAGCCATCGTGCTCGATAGCGCGCTGCGGACCCGCTATCGCAACGGACAGAACGCTGACGATATTTCCATGATGACGCCGGGCACACCCGAAAGAATGACGGTCGATCTGTGGGACACGGCAATCACCTTCGAGAAGGGGCACAGGATCGCCGTGCATGTGACGAGCTCGAACTCGCCACGTTTCGATGTGAACCCGAACACGGGCGAAAATCCGGGGCCCAATGCCAAGCCGCGCGTGGCGCGCAACACGATCTATATGGATGCGACGAAGCCTACCGCACTGCGGCTGCCTGTCATCACGATTGGGGAGTAAGACGTGCCTGATACACGGGCGTACAACGTCATCATCTACGGGGCGACCGGCTTTACCGGCAGGTTGGTGGCGGAGCACATGCTCGCCACCTACGGCGTTGGTCGCGATGTGCGGTGGGCGATTGCCGGCCGCAGCAAGTCGAAGCTCGAGGCCGTGAGGCGCGAGATCGGTGCGCCGGACACGCTGCCGCTTGTGATCGCGGACGCATCTGATCCCGCATCGCTGGCGACTTTGGCCAGATCGACGAGCGTGGTGATCACGACCGTCGGCCCCTACCAGCTCTACGGAGAACCGCTCGTCGCTGCGTGTGCGGAGGCAGGGACCGACTACGTCGATCTGTGCGGCGAGCCGGCCTGGATGGCCGACATGATCGCCCGCTACGATGCGCGAGCAAAAGCCTCTGGCGCTCGCATCGTGTTTTCATGCGGCTTTGATTCTATCCCGTTCGACCTCGGCGTCACTTTCCTGCAGCAGCAGTCGCAGGATCGCTTGGGCGCGCCGCTCAAGCGCGTGAGAGGGCGCGTGCGGGGGATGAAAGGCGGCTTTTCGGGCGGCACGATCGCCAGCCTGATGGCGACGCTAGAAGCCACAAAGCGCCGTCCGGAGATCGCGCGGACACTCGCAAATCCCTTTGCGCTGACCCCCGGATTTACAGGCCCCGCACAGCCTTCGGGCGAAAAAATCGAGCACGATGAAGTCGCCGGCCAGTGGGCGATGCCGTTCATCATGGCGACGATCAACACGAAGAATGTGCATCGAACGAACCATCTGCTGTCCCACGCGTGGGGGCGGGATTTCGTCTATGACGAGATGCAATTGACCGGCAGCGGCGCTGCCGGAGAGAAGCGCGCCAAGGCCGGGGCGCGGCAGGGCGCGATTCAGAACGCGATGCTGGGCTTCCCGCCAACACGCGCGCTGCTGCGCAAGTTCGCGCTGCCAAAGCCGGGTGAGGGGCCAACCAAGGAAGAGCGCGAGACCGGGCACTACGATGTGCTCTTCACCGGCGAGACGGCCGATGGGCGCGCGATGCGTGGCCACGTGAAGGGCGACAAGGACCCGGGTTACGCGTCTACATCGAAGATGATTTCGGAGAGCGCGATGTGCCTCGCGCGCGATGTGGACCGCGACGAAACGGGCGGCGGTATATGGACCCCGGGCGCCGCGCTTGGGTCCAGATTGATCAAGCGGCTTGAAGCCAATGCCGGGCTTCGCTTCTCGCTCGAGAACTGATCAACGCCTCAGCGTTGCCGCTGCTGCAGGTCGGCTCGAATTAGCCGGAGGCCTGTGCCGCAGGGCTTGTCTATGCCGCAGCCGGTAGAGCGAGCAGGGCAATAACGCCGCTTACGACCGCAAAGCCGACCACAGCTCCGATCACGCCAGAAACCAGTGCGCCGGGGCCTTTGCGCTTGAATGACATAGCCGGTTTATCCCGTAAGTTGAATTCAACCTGCGGAGTGCAACCGGTATGCCACTCAAGCATCGATCAATCGTGACTAGTTCGGCGTACCAAGGGCTGCGCGAACCTGGCTCTGCAAAGTGCGCGTGGCTTCGATATTGGAATAGCGGATCGACACCGTGAGCGCTTCGTCCGCAGCCTTGTTGTCGCTCGTGCCGACAAAGCCCACCGCGCGAGCCTGCCAGATTTTGGCGCGCTGCTCGTCGTTAAGGATGTACGATTCCGAGATCACCTTGTCGCTGTAGGCAACGACGTCTGCGTAGCGCTTCAATTCCAACAGCGTCGCGAGCTTCTCGGTTTGCAGGTCGGGATTGTGCGGGAACATGGCGAGGCCCTTCTCGAACGCCGCGAGCGCACCCGTGAAGTCCTTCAGTTCGTACTTGATCCACCCCGTGACGTACGCTGTGCCCGCTTGATTAAGCTCAGGCTGTTTCACGATCGGCAGGTTGCTGGCGAAGCCGATATCGACGCCGCGCGCACGCTGGAAATTCAGTTCGGCGTTCTGATGCGCCGTGTACGCGTTGATATGATTGCCGCCGCAGACTTCGGATTTTACCTCCTGCGCGGGCAGGGCGTTCAGTGCGCTTTCCAGTTCGGGCAGCAGCACCTTCAGCGTTTCGAGATTCTTCGGGCTCATCGCGGCGTACGCCTTGTTGAGCAACGGTTCGAGCGCTTGCGACTTGGTGAAATACGCGTCGCAGGTCTGCTGCGCGAAGGCGGCAGGCGCCGTCACGGCAACTGCGAAGACGAGCGTTGTGAAAGCGTAGTGACGTGCGCGCATGATATCCCCGATGTCTGAAAAACCCCGCTTATGGTTATCACGATGCGCGTCGTGCAGCGCAGCAAATCGGGCGTGAATCCTCACTCTTCAGTTGCAAGCTGCGGCAGCCTGCCGCACCCTCTGGTCGGGTCGATCGAACTAGGAGGCAGGGATGATCCTCGAGCAGATTCTCAAGGAAAAGGGCGGGCAGGTCTTTTCGATCGCCGAGTCGGCAACGTTGAAAGAGGCGGCGGATCTGCTGGATTCCCGCAGAGTCGGCGCGATGGTCATCCTCAACGAGGCCGGCGGCGTCATCGGCGTCATTTCCGAGCGCGATATCGTCCGCAACGTAGCGAGGATTGGCGCAGCTGCCCTGAAGTGCACGGTAGGGGAAGTGATGACCCGCAATGTCGTTACCGCCAGGCCGCGAGAAAGCCTGGAAATAGCGATGGATCGCATGACGGATCGCAGAATCCGCCATTTGCCCGTGGTTGAAGGCGGCAGATTGCTCGGCGTCGTGTCGATCGGCGACCTTGTGAAGTGGCGGATTGCCGAGGCTCACGCAGAGATCGAAGCGGTCCGCTCCTACATTCAGCCGTAGGAAATACAGCCCGAATTGTCGCACTTTCGGCGCTTTCGAGCGTCGCTTTGCTTCGCCAACCTTGCGGAACCCCATATGGAATAGGGATTTCCGAGCTTTCGTCTGCCGCGCGACCGAGTCCTGTGGAAAACGCCAAATTTCGGCATTCGAAGCGAAAAATCGCTTGCGCATCCCGGAGTCGCCCCGTATATCCCACCGCTCCCGCCGACCACAGTGGTCTGAACGCGGGCCCCCACTTGGGCCCGAACAAGCCTCTGTCGTCACTTTTTACGGGCTCTTTTTGGTTCTCTGCTGAGCACTGAAAAAAGTTCAAAAAGTCGGTTGACGGGAAAGAGGACTGGGTCTTATACCCCGCCCTCTCGCAGACGGGGCGGCCGACACGGCCACAACGGAGGCGGCGGAGAAGAGGCCCAAGGCCTTGAATTCGCGAGATGTTTGACATTGTGAGTGGAAGAGAAACGCGGGCGGCGGTGTTGCTTGCCGGGTTCTCGCACGGGCTTCGGCCTAGGTGAGACCCATCGACATCGACGGTTTGCGTTTATCTAATGGAAAGCCAGTTTATACGGGCCAACGTGAGTTGGTCTTTGTGTGAACGGGTTTCCCGTCAAGAAATATACGCAAATGCTTTGCAGCGACCAATTCCATTACGGATTTGGTTTCGTCGGAGTCAAACCTCAACCTGAGAGTTTGATTCTGGCTCAGAACGAACGCTGGCGGCAGGCTTAACACATGCAAGTCGAACGCCCCGCAAGGGGAGTGGCAGACGGGTGAGTAACGCGTGGGAACGTACCTTTCGCTTCGGAATATTCCCGGGAAACTGGGAGCAATGCCGAATACGCCGTATTGGGAAAGATTTATCGGCGAAAGATCGGCCCGCGTTAGATTAGCTAGTTGGCGGTGTAATGGACCACCAAGGCTACGATCTATAGCTGGTCTGAGAGGATGATCAGCCACACTGGGACTGAGACACGGCCCAGACTCCTACGGGAGGCAGCAGTGGGGAATCTTGGACAATGGGCGCAAGCCTGATCCAGCCATGCCGCGTGAGTGAAGAAGGCCTTAGGGTTGTAAAACTCTTTCGCCGGTGAAGATAATGACGGTAACCGGAGAAGAAGCCCCGGCTAACTTCGTGCCAGCAGCCGCGGTAATACGAAGGGGG
>DAINAT010000004.1:0-67492 GCA_036733305.1 Hyphomonadaceae bacterium | reverse complement strand
CTTGCGCGAGGCCCTGCATTCCAACGCCAAGGCGCGCTTCGTTCATCATGACGAACATGGTGCGCATGCCCTTATGCTCCTCACCAACGAGGTAGCCGGTCGCGCCTTCGTAGTTCATCACGCAGGTAGCGTTGCCGTGGATGCCCATCTTCTCTTCGAGGCCGCCGCACTGGAACGTGTTGCGTGCGCCCAGCGAGCCGTCAGCATTCACAAGGAACTTCGGCACGATGAAGAGCGAGATGCCCTTGATGCCTTCAGGTCCACCCTCAATGCGCGCGAGCACGAGCTGGATAATGTTCGGCGCGAGATCCTGCTCGCCGCCCGAGATCCAGATCTTCTGGCCGGTGATCTTGTAGCTGCCGTCAGATTGCGGAACAGCCTTGGTGCGGATGAGCCCGAGATCGGTGCCGCACTGCGGTTCGGTCAGGTTCATCGTGCCGGACCATTTGCCCGTCATCATGTTGGGCAGGTACATCTTCTTCTGCTCGTCCGAGCCACCCGTCTGGATGGCTTCGGCAGCGCCGCGGGTAAGGCCCGGATACATGGAGAACGCCATGTTCGCGGACGAGCACATTTCCAGGAACGGCATTGAAACGACGCGCGGGAGCCCCTGCCCGCCCCACTCCGGATCAGCAGAGATAGCCATCCAGCCGTCATCCGACATTTGCTTGTAAGCTGCCGCGAACCCCTTGGGGGTAGTCACAGAGCCATCGGGGTTGCGTTTGCAACCCTGCTTGTCACCGATCGCGTTCAGCGGCTGCAGAACTTCGCTGGCGAACTTCGCGCCACCATCAAGCACCGCGTCGATGACGTCGGCCGGCGCATCGGCAAATCTTGGGAGATTTGAATAGCTCCCGATCTCAAGCACTTCATTGAGCAGGAACTTCATGTCCCTGAGCGGCGCCTGATACTTGGGCATTGATCCTCACCTCGGTTTTGCCGCCGCAATCACGCGACTATGACTCCGGAAGCCGAGCTTCCGGGGTCATATCACCATGCGGTGTTCCGTCGAGCCTGACTTTGCGTCAGCTGTCGAGATGCGCAGCGTCGCCGTCAAGTCCGGCGCGGGCTACGCGCTCGTACGCGCGGGCGGATTGCTCCACCTCCGCGCTCGGTCCAAGTTCCTGCAACTTCTCCTCGGCCCAGCGCACGCCCTTGTTGAGCGTTTCGAGAGCCGCCTCGATGTCCTCGCGTTGCTTTTCCAGATTCTTGATCTGGTCGCGGGACTTCTTGAGCGAAAGCTTCAGCTGAGCGCGATGCCCCTCAAGCGTGTAGAGGTCGAGGATTTCGCGGATGTCGGACAGTGAGAACCCAACGCTCTTGCCCTGAAGAATGAGTTTCAGGCGAGCACGGTCCCGTATCGAGTAGACGCGATTCAAGCCGTCGCGTGTTGGTGAGAGCAAGCCTTTGTCTTCGTAGAAACGTAGTGCGCGCGGCGTGACCTGAAATTCACGCGCAAGTTCGCTAATCGTGTACGTCTTCAATCTCTGCCTCCCGTTTCGTTTTTCTTTTGCTCCGTGGGTGAGCACGGGCCGCGCCTTTTAATTAACGCTCAGTAATACGTAACGGCACGTGCCCCTTAGGTCAATTGACTACCGAGGCGGATCGTCGCGGGCTTCGAAATTAACGTTTAAAGCCCGTTAACCGTATTCCGAACAACTGGTCGGAGGTGCGGGCGTATCACAGGCTCCCGCATCGATTCGGAGCCGCGATGACCCAGGGACCCTGGAGCGTTAAAGGAATTGACCCGAAAGCGAGGGAACTCGCTCGGGAACGTGCGCAGCGTCAGGGTGTGACGCTGGGCCAATATCTCAATTCCCTTCTGCTGGAGACGGATTCCGCCCCTGTTTCCGAGATCAACCTCGGCGATTCCCTGCCCCGTCCTGCCAGCATCTCCGACGATCACGACTTGCGTCGTATGTCGCAGGAAATCGACCAGCTGGCGCAGCGGCTGGAAGCATCAACCTCGCGTTCCGCCCGCACAGTGGCGGGAATCGACAAGTCGATTCTCGGCCTCATGGGCAAAGTCGATTCCTCCGGGAAGGCTCAGTTGCACGCCCTTGAGCGCGTCACCCGCGCCCTTGGTGAGATCGAAACCACTCAATCCGCCCTACGCTCGCGTATCGACACGCTTGAGTCGGGCGCTAGCAGCTCGCCTACGCTCGATGCGCTCAAGACCCTCGAAACATCGCTCGGCAGGCTGTCTGATACCGTTCAGTCGCGCGTGCAGGACCAGGACGATTTCCGCACGCTGTTCGACGAGAAGGTTGGTCAGGTCGCCTCGAAGGTCGACGACGTCGCCCGTTCGGTCGATGCAGTCGTCAGCAACGCCATCCGCACCAACGCCGCCGGCATTACAGGCCGCGTCGATCAGATCGAAGAGAAGATGTCGACGGTCGAACGTCGCATCGAGGCGGGCATCAACAAGATCAGCGACGCAGCCTCGCGCTTTGAGCTGTTCGAGAACAAAGCCGAACGCGCCGTTGGCGACACGACCTGGCGCATGGAACGCGCACTTGAGACAACGCTCGATCGTTCGCGCGCGATGTCGAAGGAGGTTCTCAACCGCGTTGATGGCATCGAGGAAAAAACGCGCGAGGCGATGACCAGCCTGGGCGATGCAGTTGCCCGCATCACAGACCGCCTCGGCCGCGCCGAACGCAAGAGCGACACGGCAATGGGCGTTCTCGAACGCGCCATTACCGATATTGACGAACGCGTACACAAGAACAGCAATCGCAATAACGCCGAAGATTTCGCGCAACTGCAATCTACCTTCCAGAAGCGTCTGGACAGCCTCGCCGAAGATCTCTCGCGCCCGATCCACGCCGTTCGCGCCGATGTTGAGCGTCGCCTCGAAGAAGCAGCGCGCACCAACAACCCTGAGAAGATCGAGCGTCTCGAGCGCACGATCCGCCAGCTTCAGGAGCAGGTGCAAGTCGCTGAAGCGCGCCAGGCAGACGCCGTCGAAGCGATGAGCTCGCAGGTCGATCGTCTGTCGCGCGCAGTCGATGATCGCCTGCGCACGGTCGAAGCCAAAGGCGACCAACGCTCCATCGACGATGTGCGTCGCGAAATGGCGCGTCTGGCCGATACGATCGATGCTCGCCTGGACAGTGTTGAAACGTCGGGCCGCACGACGCAGGAGACGCTTGGTCGCCTCAACACCGTCATGGACGACAAGCTTCAGGCCCTCGAAAAGCGCAGCGCCGGCGCCATCGACGCCGTGGGAGAGCAAGTCGCACTCGTCGCCGAACGCCTGCAACAACGCCATGATGAAAGCGTTCGTCGCCTCTCGGATCGCATCGCGGAGACCGCGGCTTCCGAACGTCCAATCGACAATGGCGAAGTCGAACGCCTTGCCGATCGCTTGGACGAACGCGTCAAGGAAAGCGAACGCCGCAGCGCCGAAGCCATCGGCCAGATCGGCGAACAGGTCGCGCGCGTAGCCGACCGCCTGCAGACACAGCACGCTGAATCCCTGCGCGCCTTCGAAGCCCGCCTGGCGGACTCAGGCCGCAACTACGAAAACAAGCTCACCGACGTTCTGTCTGAAGTTCAGCGCCGCATGGAAGAAGTCGGCGACCAGTCGACTGCCTTCCTCGCACCGATGCAGAAAACCGTTTCGTCGCTGGCGCGCCGTCTCGAAGGCCTCGAGGATACGCGCCGTGATGCAGTCCCAGTTTCCGAAGTCACGCGCGACATTCCGGTTGTCACCGACGACTATGTCATTCTCGATGATGGGCCGACTGCCGATGCAGCAGGCATTGTGGTCGCGCCGGCGGCGCTTGCCGCTGTCGAACTGGCGGACTCCGTCGAGGCCGACACCAACGACGTCGTTGGCGTCGAACCGCCCCCCTTCGATCGCAAGACCGATCCACGCGATTCTCATCTCTTCTCGGAAGAAGCAGCGCCCGTTGCGCCCCCTGCTCCGCCGCCAGCTGGTGAAGTAGCCAGCAGTATCGAAGACCTGCTTGAAGCTGACGACGAACTGCTCGGCCCCGTTCCGGCTGGCGAATTCGTTGCCGATCTGCCATCCGATGACAGCCGCGAGAAGCTCTCGGGTGGCTACCTCGAAGAAGCTCGCCGCGCCGCTCGCCAGGGTCGCCGCATCGATCCGGTCGTCGCCAAGAAGGGCATCGGCAAAGGTCCGTTGATCGCTTCAGGCGTTCTCGCAGTTGCTGTCGCCGGCGGCGCGGCCTTCACGGTTATGCGCGGCAAACAGGAATCGCAGGGCGATGACTTCGCCAAAGTCGATCCCGCAGCGCCGACCGAGGCGGCTTCGGCTCCGGGTACGGCTGACGATGTGCTGTTCAGCGAACACACGGCTGAAGCCGGAGCGAACACGCCGGCTGCCAGCCTTTCGGCGACCGAACTCTTTGATGAACCGCAGGCTGCAGCTGCCGCGACGCCGGTTCCGGCTGCTGCTGCGCCTACAGCCCCGTCCATCAAGTCCACGCCGGCAAAGGTTGAACCCGCTGCCGCCGCGCCTGCTACGACTACCGCGTCCCTGTCTGACGCCGTCAGCAGCGGCGATCCGGTTGCGTTGCATGATCAGGCGCTCGAACTGCTTCAGGGTGGCGAGAAGGCAAAAGGCGTCCAGATGCTCAAAGACGCGGCAAGCCGTGGCCTCATCATGGCCGACTATCGCCTCGCAAAACTCTACGAGCGCGGCGAAGGCGTTCCGCGCGATATGGCAGCTTCACGCTCGTGGACCGAGAAGGCAGCTGTCGGCGGCAATGTGAAAGCCATGCACGATCTCGCCGTCTTCTACGCCGAGGGCGACGCTGGCCCGCAGAGCTATGCCGCAGCCGTCGAATGGTTCCGCCAGGCGTCCGATCACGGCCTCGTCGATAGCCAGTACAACCTCGCGGTTCTGTACGAGCAAGGCCTCGGCCTCAGCCAGGACAAAAACGAAGCCGCCTACTGGTATGAGGTTGCTGGCCGCGCCGGCGATCAGGATGCCGGCCGCCGCGCCCGTGCCCTCATCGGCGAAATGCAGCCGACGCAGGCAGAAGCCATCAAGCGCAAGGCCCGCGCTTTCGCGCCAAAACCGGGCATTCCCCGCGCCAATGGCGAGTTCGGCGTGCGTGCATGGGATGTCGCCTCGCCCGCACAGATCACGGAAGCCCAGAAACTGCTCTCGAAGCTCGGCTTCTCCGCTGGCCCGGCCGATGGCCGCATGAACACGCGTACCGCCGAAGCGATCCGTCAGTTCGAGCGCAACAACGACATGCCCGTAACCGGCCAGGCCAGCGTCTCGCTGGTTCGCCAGCTCCGGATTGCCGTGAACGCCTCTCAATAGGCTCCACCTGCCCACTTAACCACGATATCGGCCCCAGATCAGCTTTTGGGGTCGATTTGGCATGATATGATGCCTCCAGGCCGCTTCCGGCGTGCGTTTCACGCGCGTAGAACTGCTCAATGCTGATTCACCTCCCCATCGCTCAGATCGCGGTCGACCCGCTGATCCTGATTGCGATCGGTGGGCTGGTCGGTTTCCTCTCAGGCCTGTTCGGTGTTGGCGGCGGCTTCCTGCTGACACCGCTGCTGATCTTCTACGGGGTCCCGGCGGCCGTGGCTGTTTCCACCCAAGCCAATCAGGTGCTGGCGACATCCATCGCTGGTGTTTCGGCCCATTGGCGCGAGCGACAGGTCGATACGCGGCTGGGAACTCTGATGCTGATGGGCGGCCTCGCTGGCTCCACTGTCGGGGTTGGGGTGTTCAGCCTGCTCAAATATTTCGGCGTGGTCGATGCAACGATCGCCGTCCTCTACATCGTCTTCCTGGGCGTGATCGGCGGCCTGATGGCGTGGGAGAGCGTTGGCGCGCTTGGCGGCCAGGGCGGAGATCCGGGCAGGCGCACGCGATTGCGCGTCTGGATGCGCACCCTGCCGATGAAACGGCGCTTCCCGCGCTCGGGTCTCTATATCTCGATCATTCCCCCGATCTGCATCGGCTTCTTCGTCGGCGTTCTGGCTGCTGTGCTGGGTGTTGGCGGCGGGTTCATTCTGGCGCCTGCGATGGTCTATCTGCTCGGCGTACCGACGCGGGTGATGGTCGGCACATCGCTTTTCCAGATCATCTTCCTCACCGCCTACGTCACCTTCCTGCAGGCGACGTTCAACGGCACGGTCGATCTCGTGCTCGCCGCCGTACTGATGCTCGGCGGCGTGATCGGCGCGCGCTATGGCGCCATGGCCGGCCGCAAACTCAAGGCTGCACAACTGCGCCTGCTGCTCGCGCTGCTGGTGCTCGGAATAGCCGGCCGTCTTGTCTATGAACTCTACGTGGCTCCCGTGCCGGAATACCGGCTCGAGGCGGCGTCATGAGTTTGCGCCTCGTCGCCTTCGCCATGCTTGCGCTGCTGACACCCATGGCGTCAGCGCAACGCCTTGAAGGACGTGACCGCCCCTTCATGGCGGCGGGACTGGCCGAAGACACGGTCGAGGTGAAGGTCAATTACAGCGGCTCTCGTATCGTTCTGTTCGCCACCGCGCCTCAGCCGGAAAACGAGACGTCCGGCATGGCTGTCGCCCTGATCGGCCCGATGGCGCCTCAAAAAATGATCCGACGCACCGCAGCAGGCGATCAGACCATCGAGTTCGTCGCAGCTCCCTTGGTGTTCGCCGTCGGCGCCGAGCCCCAGGTCGCCGCGAGCGTGCCGCTCGAAGTCATGGTCGATGCCGGGCTGAATGCACAGGCATCCGCCATGCCGCGCGCCAACCAGCTTATGTCGCCAGATCTCAACGACTGGCGCGCGGCGTTCGTGAACCTGAAAATGGAGCAGGGTCTCTACTCCTTCAGCGACACGACGATCGAGCGCCTCGATGGCGGATTGCGCCGTGCGAAAATCCACCTGCCGATCAACGCCCCGCCGGGCGAGTACCGCATTCGCGCCGTTTCATTCCGCAATGGCGCCCCCGTCGGCGAAAGCGAGCAGGTGCTGACGCTGGTGCGCAGCGGTCTCGACGCGACACTGTTTGATCTCTCGCGCCAGCACGGCCTGATCTACGGCTTCGTCGCGGTGCTTCTCGGCGTAGGCGTCGGCGGAATTGCCGCCTGGCTCGGACGGAAATAGTCAGCCCGCTGCGCGCAACGTATCCGCCACAAGGCGCTCACCCGACGCGAGATAAACACCGTCCCGGCCCATCACGGCTGCGAACACGCAGTCCGGGAACAGCGCGTCGAATGCAACATCGAGCAGATTGAGGCCACCCGTAAGCGCGCCATAGGCCGGCATCACCAGACGCTCGCCATCTGTCGCGAAACAGCGCGCTCGCACAGATCGCCCGGCTCGCCCCGCCACACGCGCGCACGGGTGCAGGTGGCCCGCAACCTCGCCGGGCGCCACGCCATGCGTCGGCTCATGCCGGAATACCAATGCGCCGAGCTTCAATTCGCTTGCCATCCGACCACCCAGATCTTCGGGCGGTTTGGGATCGTGGTTGCCCTCGATCCAGACCCAGTCACAAGCCGACGTCATCGAACGTACAAGCGCCACATCATCTGTCGCCATTCGCGGCCTTGCGCCACGATCATGAAAACTGTCGCCAAGCGATATGACCGTCGTTGGGCTCAAGCCCTCGACCAGGCGCGCGATGCGCAACAGCGTCGCGCGCGTATCATATGGCGGCAGCATCTGGCCGCGTGACGCGTAGGATGATCCCTTCTCAAGGTGCAGGTCAGAAACGACCAGCACGCCCGCATCCTCCCACCACAGCCCACCGCAAGGCATCAGGCGCAGGCGCTCGCCCGCGACCTCAAAGCCGAGATCGCGCGTGGCTTTTTGCTGGGGAAGGGCCCGGGACATTACGCAGACGTTGAACAACGCCGTCCCCGCCGTCAACGGCGCACGCTCAGTTGAACGCGTGAGGCCTTTCGCCGCCGGAAATCGCGGCTGGTTTCAGAAAATAGCCGGTTTGCGGGGGAAACGATCATGCGTTACGTCGAGCGAATACTCTGACCAATTCGACCGAATGTCATAACAGCGCCAACGATGTTGACGGCGGAGCAAGTTAGCTCATCGCGTCCCGCACCAGATCATCCTCTGCCTCGCGCAGGATGGCCTCGGCTGCATCGCCCGAGAACACCGGCTCCTTGCCGATCTCCAGCATGACCGGCACGGCAAATGGCGAGATCTGATCCAACTTCGAATGCACGATCTTGCCCTTGATGCGCTTCAAGGCGTCGGCGAGCCGGCGGATATCCAGCAAGCCGTCGCCGGCATCCTGTCGCGCCGCCTGCAACAGCAGATGATCCGGCTCGTGTGATCGCAGCACGTCGTAAATCAGATCAGTCGAGAATGTGATCTGACGCCCGGTCTTCTCGTGCTTCGGCATACGCCGCTCGATCAGCCCGGCGATCAGTGTATTATTGCGGAAGGTCCGCTTCATCAAGGCGCTTTCTTCCAGCCAAGCATCCAGATCATCGCCCAGCATATCCTCGGCGAATAGCTGATCCAGATCCTCGCCACGCATGTCTTCCAGCGCCCAAACCGACAGCGCGTATTCCGACGCCACGAACCCAAGCGGTTTCAGCCCCGCGCGTTCCATCCTGCGCGTCAGCAACATGCCCAGCGTCTGGTGCGCCAGCCGCCCCTCGAACGGATAGCAGACGAGGTAGTGCCGGTCCCCACGCGGGAACGTCTCCACCAGCAGCTGGTCAGCCTCCGGAATGATCGACTTGCGTTCCTGCACCTCGATCCATTCGCGCACCTGATCGGGAAGGCGTTGCCAATTCTCGCGATCGTGCAGAATACGCCGCACACGATTGGCGAGGAATGTCGTCAATGGAAACTTCCCGCCATTGTAGGTCGGGATGGCGGGGTCGGGATCGTAGGTACGCGTCACCAGCGCGTCCGTGTCCGCCATGCCCTCGAACTTCAACACCTCGCCAGCAAACAGGAATGTGTCGCCCGGCGTCAGCATCTCGAAGAAATACTCTTCCATCTCGCCAAGCTTGCGGCCCGGCCGCATCAACCGCTTCGCTTCCGCTCCACCGCGATAGAAGCTCACCAGACGCACTGAGATCATCGGGTCCTCGATGATCGTGCCGATATTCATCCGATGCTGCCGCCGTACATCGTCATTGCGCGCCCGCCAGACGCCATCGGGAAACTTAACGATCCGCCGGAAGCGATCATATGTCTTCAGCGCATAGCCGCCCGTCGCCACCAGATCGACAACACGCTCCCATGTCTCCCAGTCGAGATCCTTGTAAGGCGCCGCCACCTTGATCTCGTCGTATAGTTTGACGCCATCGAAGCCATCGCCACAGGCGCGCCCCATCACATGCTGCGCCAGCACATCCAGCGCGCCGCGCCTCGGACCAGGACCATCCAGTTCGCCAGCCGCCACGGCCTCCACGGCTGCGCGGCATTCCAACACCTCGAACCTGTTCGACGGCGCCAGCAGCGCGCGGCTCGGCTCGTCCATCCTGTGGTTCGACCGCCCAATCCGCTGGATCAGACGTGACGACCCCTTCGGTGCACCCATCTGCACAACCAGATCAACATCGCCCCAGTCGATCCCGAGATCCAGCGTCGAGGTACACACCACGGCCTTGAGCTTCCCCGCCGCCATGTGCGCTTCGACCTTGCGTCGCTGCTCAACATCAAGAGAGCCGTGGTGCAGGGCGATCGGCAGCGCGTCTTCGTTCACACGCCACAGTTCCTGAAATGTCATCTCCGCCTGGCTACGCGTGTTCACGAACACCAGCGACATCTTCGCGGCCTTGATCGCCGCATAGACCTCGCGGATATTGTGACGTCCCGTATGCCCCGACCACGGAATGCGCGCCTCGCTCTCGAGCACCGAGATATTCGCGCTCGCGCCGCCCTGATGCCGAATGATTGGCGTATCCGGCCCCAACCACCGCGCCAGCGCATCCGGATCGCGAACCGTCGCAGACAATCCGATATGCCGCGCCGCCGGCGCCCATTTACGCAGAGTGGCGAGGCCCAGCGCCAATAGATCACCTCGCTTTGACTGCGCGATCGCATGCACCTCGTCCACGATCACGGCGCGCAAGTCGGCAAAGAACCGTCCTGCATGTTCCGACGCCACCAGCAGAGCCAGCTGCTCCGGCGTGGTCAGCAGGATATCCGGCGGCTTCGCCCGCTGCCTCTGCCGGCGCGACGTGCTCGTATCGCCCGTCCGCGTCTCGACCGTCAGGCCGAGCTGCATCTCCTCAACCGGCGACATGAGATTGCGCGCCACGTCCGTCGCGAGCGCCTTCAGTGGCGAAATGTAGATCGTGTGCAGAGCCGGATGCACCCGCGGCGGCGCATCAGCCAGCTCGATCAGGCTGGGCAGGAACCCCGCCAGCGTCTTGCCGCCACCCGTTGGGGCGATCACCAGTCCGCCTTGCCCCCGCTGCGCCGTCTCGATCAGCCCCGCCTGATGGGGTCGCAGGCTCCATCCACGCGAGGCAAACCACGCCGCAAAGCGCGGCGGCAGCAATGTCATTGCTGTCTGATCATCAGCCATAACAACAAGATAGGTGCTCCAAAGCGGTCTGTCCCGCCTTGGCTAACCCAGCTTAACCTTTTGTTGGCCATAAGGGCGGAAACTCCCTGCTCATGACCGTTTCCATTCGCGCATCTTTGCTGCTCAGCGCGTTGGCGATGGCGGCCCTGACGGCCGCATTCGTCGATCCGCCGGAAACATCCAACGACACCAAAACGCCCGCACATCCCGCCCACTGGTCCTATGGCGGCGAGGGCGGCCCCGAGCACTGGGCTGAACTGGCACCCGACAACAAGGCATGCTCAGCCGGCTTCCAGCAATCCCCGATCGACCTAAAAGGCGCGATGACAGCCAATGTCGACGCGCCCCATCCGCGCTGGACTGCGGCGCGTGGCGGCCTGATCGTCAACAACGGCCACACCATCCAGGTCGACGTCAGCACCGGCGGCAGCATCGCGCTCGACGGCAAGGATTTCGCCCTCAAGCAGTTCCATTTCCACCATCCGTCCGAACATACGATCGACGGCAAGCAGTATCCGCTGGAAGTTCACTTCGTGCACGCGGCCAAGGATGGCGATCTCGCTGTTGTCGGCGTGATGTTCGCTGAAGGCGAAGCCAACACGAACCTCGATGCAATCTGGGCGACCGCGCCAGCGCGTGAAGGCAAGGCCGCGATCGCCTTCGAAATCGACCCGTCCAAATTCGTTCCGGCCAAGAGCTCCGCTTACCGCTATGAAGGCTCACTCACGACGCCACCTTGCTCCGAGACTGTGCACTGGACAGTAATGGCTCAACCGCAAACGGTCTCTGCAGGTCAGGTCGCAGCTTTCTCGAGCCTGTTCCCGTGGAACGCACGTCCGGTGCAGCCGCTGAACCGCCGCTACGTCCTCAAGACGTCGGGTTGAGCTTCCAGCGCGACGCGCGCCACAACCACGGCACGACGGCAAACACGATCACGCCGAACACCGTCAGGCCGATCAACACATAGTTGAATACGAACTGGAATGTCGGGAACTGGGTCCAGTTCACGATGAGTGTCGCCACCATGGTCAAGACACTCATCGCGAGCCCTATACGTGGCCGCGTCAGAAGCATCCAGAAAACCACCAGATCGACAAGGCAGATGCCGTACCAGAACCACGGCGCCCAACTTGGGGCGGGACCATAGTACCAAACGTCGCCATGCATCGCGACCCAACCGATATGGCTCACGGCGCCAAACACGAAGCCCCAGGCCAACCAGATGCGGACATGATCCGCACGGCTCATCTCCTTGCGCCAGGCCTCATTGATCCGGCGCAAGAATTTCATGCCAACAGTTTCTTGAGCTGCGCATAGTCCGCTTTCGAGTTGTGCCGTTTGTCCATCGGCACCTCGGCAAGCAAGACAATCTCAATCGCGCCCAATCCATCCGCACGCTTCTGCAACGCCGCCTTGTCCAACCCGTCTCCCGATAGCGCCAGCTTCGCACGGCCATCGCCTGCAAGAAGCGCCGCCTGCCGCACGCCCGGCCAACTCAACGCCGCCGTCTCGACAGCAAAGGGAAACAGACCGCCCGCAGCAGCCTCATGACGCCCCAGCAACCACAGCCGCCCCTTGGCATCGATCCGCGCAGCGTCGCCAGTGCGATGCCACAACTTGCCCGCGCTGATCGACTTGGTCGACCTGTCGTCCGCCGGATCAAGATAGCCGCGGTTCACATGCTCGCCCGCAACAAACACTTCGTTGTCGCGCAGCTCGACATCGATCTCCGGTATCGGCGTTCCCGCCAGCAATCCCGATCCCTGCGCCATCGCGTCCCAATCCGCGTCAGCAATGTCCTTCATGTCCAGATGCGCAATCGGCTCCGCCTCAGTCGAACCATAGACAGCATGGATCGCAGCATTCGGCGCGGCGCGCGCAGCAGCACGGAGCAGGTTTGGAAACACCGGGCCTCCGCCCGTGAAGATTGCCACAATGCCTGGCATGGGCGCAGCGCCCTCGACGATCCGAGCCACCACAGCCGGAGGCGCGACAATCCGGTTCACCCGGTGCGTTGCGATCTGCCGCCGCAAGGCCTCGCCATCCAGCTTCGCCGGCCGCGTCAGCCTGCCTTCCGGAATTACACTCGCAGCCCCCGCCGCAAGGTTCGACAAGATGAACACCGGCAGCGAGATCAGATCCACATCACTCGGCTTCGTCTGCCGCAACTTTTCCAGCAACGTATGTTGCAACACCAGAAAATCCGACGACCGCACAATCCCCTTGGGTCGCCCCGTCGATCCAGACGTGAACGTGATCAACGCTGGCGCATCACCCGGCAGATGCGCCAGCACGCCATCGCCCAGATCGTCATCGCCCGGATCAGGCAGCAGCTTCAGCCGCCGCAATTCCGGAAACAACAGCCGCAGGATCAGCCCAATCCCGGTCGTCACCACCGCCTTCGGCTTCACAGCCTCAACCGCAACCCGCAGCCCCTTCAACCCAGCCGCGGGTTCCGGAAACATAGCCACCGCACCCAACCGGAAAATCGCCAGCAGCGTTTCATACAGCTCGACCGACACACCCCGCGCAATCAGCACCACATCGCCCGGCCCAATACCCGCGCGTTGATAAGCCCGCGACCGCGCCGCAGACCGCTCGGCCAGTTCGGCATACGTCACAACGCGTCCCTTCGGCATGATGATTGCCGCAGCATCCGGCCGCGCTTCAACCTGCTTCAGAAACAGCTCGACCAGATTCAAAGCTGTCCACCCCACAGTGCGTAACGCCGGAACACATGCCCGCCCGTATTTCCACTGTGCGTCGCTGACAGATTGCTCTCGTGCATCAACGCATGGATCACATCGCTGTAGCCACGTTTCTTCGCCCGCTCATGGAAAGCATTCGCCAACATCGACCCGCCACCCTTCACACGAGACGCATACGTCTTCAGGATCACCGACGCCGGTTTCGGCCCTTCCACAAGGTTCGGAATGGCGAACAGAAACGCCTTCAGCTCACCCGCCTCATCTTCCGCAAGCAGCACCAGTTCCGGATCGACCGCCTTCAACACCGGCCGATAGCTTCCTAGAAACTCGTCCAGCGAAATCGGCTGATAGAAAGTATTGGACGCAAACGCCTCCAGCGACAGCGCATGAATACGCGTCAGCTCTTCCTCAGCCTTGCCCGGATCGAAATTTCGCAGCTTCACGCCCGCCGGCGCTGCAGATTTGCTCTCCAGCACATCAGCGGGCCGCACCGCAGACACATAGCGCGACACAATCTTCAGCGCCGACCGCTCGAACGCCTCCACATAATGAGCCGGATTCTGCGGCTCCATCAGAAAGGGCGAGCGGCCATCGCTCTCGACAACCAGCCGATGCTTCACCCAGGTCGATCCATCCATCGGCCCCAGCACAGCGCCAAAGCCTTCGGCTTTCAGCCGCGCCATCGCCTCACGTATCAACCGCGCGCCAGCCTCCGGCGCATTACACGTAAACGCTCCCAGCGCCGCTGTCCGCGCGCCATCCAGCGACGGCGCATCCCTAAAGATCGCCAGTTCCGCCCCATCACCCTTGATCACCTCAGGCGCGCTCATGGCGGTGGCCACATCGGTAGAGTCACAAGCCCGACAACCATGCTCAGCGCTCCCAAGACCATCCACGGCCGGTCATAGTCCCGCCGCCGCAGCAACCATCCAGCCACCGCCAACAGAATAATCCCGACCAATCCAACCAGCGTGAAAATAAGCCCGTCCTGCGTCTGACCCACATGCCAGTAGGTCCGCACCGACATCGCCGCCCACGCAACCAGCACAACGGCCACGCACCGCCACAGATGCTTGGCGAACCGCCCCGAAATCCCGCCCGCCAACGCTGCGAACGACAGGTTGAACCCGAAGATTGTATCCTTCAGTGCCACATTGCTCAGCACGAAGTAGAACAGAGCCACCGCCAACACGGCGATGAGCAGATTCAGCGCATCAAATGGCGGCCGTTCCTTGTGCCGCACGGCATCCGCGATGAAATACGTCCCCACCGCCACGGCCGGCGTCACAATGCTCGTCGGCTCGGCAAATATCGCGATGCAGAAGAACAGCGTCGAGCCAATCGCCAGAAAATGCCGTTCCTCGCCCGACCGACGCCGCGTCACAAACAGCAGCAGCATGAGGGTTGCAAAGAACAACCCTGCGATCACAGCAAGGCCGACCACGCCGAGATAGAGCAGGTTCGAAACCAGGAAATAGAGCCCCAGCGGAATGAACAGATTGTCCAGCCCGCGCCAGCTCGCCGCCTCCAGCAGTGCCCCAAACGCCGCAACGATAAACGCCAGCAGTACAGCTTCGCCACGCCCGATATCAGTCATCAAGAGAATGACGATCAGCGACAACAACCACGCCGTCACCGCAAAGACGACCACGCCCTCAACGCTCTTGGAACCTTCTTCGATCTGAAATTGTCGCCTGCCATAGCGCGAACCAACTACAGCACTCGCCGCATCACACAGCGTCAGGATCAGCAGCGGCAGCACATACAGCACAGGCCCAACCGGCGGCTTGTGATGCAGCGCCAGTGACACAAAGTGCCCGTCCTTCAGCCAGAACAGCAACGCCACCGAGACGGCAAACAACAGCTCACCATATGACGTACGCTGTACGGCATGCAGCCCGCCGCCCAGGCTGTTCCGCATGGTCCCGCGCGCCAGCAGGAACACCATCACCGCCAGCCCGCACGTCACCACGACTTCCCACACCGCGCCGAACACGTACGGGAATGTCAGGCAATACAAGCCCAGACTGATATGAACGAGCTTGCGCCCGATCTCCGGATCAAGCTTCGCGATCTTCGCCAGCTTCGATACGCCCCACAGCACGAGCGCGAGCAGGATCACCGATCCCGCAATCTTCCCCGCGCTGATCAGAAGCGCATCGCTCAAACGACTTCCTCGATCACGAAGTCAGAATAGAAGAACGCCTTGTCCAGCGGCTTCAGCTTCGCCTCCAACTCGGCATTCGTCTTCACCTTCGCCGCCAGCGAAGCCGGCACGCGCCGCGGCGCCATCATGTTCCAGTAGGCAATCCGCGCCCCTGGATTCGATGCGGCAAGGATCGTCCCATACGCCTGCTCATGCGCCTCCGGTGACATGTACTCAAAGATGTCGGACAGGTTGAACGCATCCGCCTTCACGCCTTCTTCCGCCAGCGTCTCGACCGTGCAGAGCCGGATCTCAAGCCGATCCACACGTTCGCGGATCGTCTCGAACCGCTCAAGCTCAAGCGCACGCGGCAACGCCACGCCGTGGCTACCGCGCAAAATCCAGTGCAGATACGGGTTCACCGATGGGTCCTGATCCACCAGCGCCTTGCGCGTCAGCCGCGCCACCTGCTGCGCGGGCCCGCCTTCAACGTGATCGAAAAACGCCGGATCGCGCCCCAGACGCCCCATCACAAAGCGCGAGAAGAACAGCTTGAGCATCTGCCGCCAGCCCCAGTTGTTCCAGTGCTTCTCGTAAAACGCCGCGCGATCCTCGGGCGTGCGCTCGCGCAGAAGATTGTCGATCGTCTCGCGATTATGCACGAACGGCAGAGCCCATTCGCGGAACAGCTTGAAGTAGTTCTCGAACTTGCCGACCCCGCCAATCCCAAACTTCAACACGTCGTCCTTGCGCGCCGCCCAGAACGCCTGGTCCTCCGCCGACAATGTCTGCGCCACTTGCTCAAGCAGATGCCGCCGCCGCCCCGACGCGCGCGATCCCATCAGCTCCAGGAACTCCCCGTGCGAATGCACCTTGTACGCCGCAACCCGAATACGTACGCAGGCCAGCTGCGTCGGATTGAGATCAACCGCAATCACGCGCTCCGGCCCCTCGGCCAGCAGCGCAAACGCATTATCGCCCGCCGACGCAATCGACACGACCGTATCACCCGCCTTGGGCCGCAACGCCGCCGCGAGGATGTCCGCGTCCTCCCAGACCTGCGCATACCTGATGATGTCGAATGCCGCCCGCTTGGCGACGTCTGTCTCGGCCATGACTATTCCGATTGCCCCCGACCGCCAGCAATGCCACCCGCAACCACAGTTCTTTCAACCGTTCCAGCCCCGCCGTCCAGCCGAACCGTATCACCGGTCTTCAGCCACTGCGTCACGCCCTTGAGCGACACGACACACGGCACGCCCATTTCACGCGCCACAATGGCCGAGTGAGACAGCAGCGACCCACGCTCCGCAATCACGCCCGCCGCATTGGCAAACACAGCGATCCAGCCCGGATCAGTATGCCGCGCCACCAGGATCTCCCCCGGCAGCAGCGCTTCAACCCGCGGATCTTCAATCACCCGCACCTTGGCCGTCACCACACCCTTGCAGCACGCCAGACCCTTGCGCTTCTCCGCGCTCTCACCCGGCTCGGCCGCCTGCGCAGCCAGCCCTGCCAGCCCGCTGATATGCGCGCCACGCACGCTGAATCGCTCTGGCGGATCAGGCCGCGCCACCTGCGCCTTCAACTCCGCATCCCGCAGCCTCACCAGCGCCTTCAGATCAGTCGTGATACCCGCGCCCTCGACCGCGCCGAGCAACTCCTCAACCGTCAGATTGAACACATCCCGCGGGTCATTCAGCACGCCAGCCTCGCTCAACCGTGCGCCCATCGCCAGAAAGATACGCCGCACACGCCCGAACAACCGCGTCCGCTCAAACCGCAGGTTCTCCCGATCCCGCACCCGCGCCTTGGCCCATTTCAGCAGCCAGCGCGCCATCACGCGCTTGCCCAACTCCGGCACCAGGTCATGCAGATCGCGCTGCTCGGCCGCCGCTTCGCCCGCGGCCTTCGGCGCCGACGCCGCCGCAATCGCCATCAACACCTGCGCCGGATCGTCATGCAGCGTCCGACTCTCAAGCTTCAGTTCCTGCGTACACCGATCGCCAAACTTCGCGATGTAGGCGTCGAACGCCACGCGCAACTCCGGCGACGCACCCACCGCCGTACGATCACCCGCCGCCAGCCGCTTCACCACCTCCGGCTTGCCGCGCACCATCGCGCCCATCGCCTGGATCATCCGCGCCGGTTCAGCCGAAACAATGTCGCCCTGGCCAATCAGCATGCCCGACAGGAACGCCAGGCCATCATCGCCGGCCCACTTGGTCATCGACTTCTGCGCCGCACCGAACGCGATCATGCACAGGAAGTCATTCACCAGCGGCGCATCCCACTTCGCCAGCAACTGCTGCTCAAGATGCCGATACTCCGCCGCCAGCTGCATCGCCGACAACGCATCGATCTCTGCATTCGGCCGCGCCAGCGCTGCGTTCAACCGTTCGTAGAACTTGTCGATCGTCGAGCGAATGGTGATCTCATGCCAGATCAACCCGAAGCCCACGCGCGCAAATTTCAGATTGTCGAAGAACCGCTCCGTCCCGCTCTCCGTCGGCGGTGCAATTGCATCGGCCATCTCCTGCGGCAAAGCCTCGGAGACGCCCATCATGCCTTCCATGAACTTCCGGTTCGCCTTGAACCCCGGAAACAGCGCCAGCGCACGATACCAGTTCAGCAGGTTGTAATAGATCCGCCCATCCACGCGCCCGAGCATGTTCTCGAACACGGCGCGATGTTCATCCACCACTTTAACGTTCACGCCCATCAGTCGCGAAAACGCCTGATAGACATGGCTGTAAACATAGCGAGCAAACGAGAACGTCAGCGGAGACGTAACACCCGGATAACTCTCGACGATGTTCGAGTTGTCCCAGATGGTCAGCTCATCGCCTGACGCAACAGCGCCAGCCCCCAGCGTCGTGATCGGTCGCGACTGCAACATATGCAGCATCGCGCCATCGAACGCCCATTCGATATCCTGCGGCGACCCAAAATGCTCCGCCGCCCGCCGCGCCATCGCCGCCACCTCAGCGCGTTCAACTTCAGTCAGCACCGGCGCATCGCCAATCACCTCGGCATCCAGCGTCTCGCCGCCAGCGCCGACGCGATAACTATCGCCATCCGCCTCGCCACCGACCAGCTTGTCCGCCAGCCCCAGGATCGCGCTCACCACCGCAACGCCGCGATCGCCTGAAACCGGGTCCGCCGAAAATGCCACGCCGGCCGCGCGCGCTTCAACCATCACCTGAACAACAACCGCAGGCGGCTGTGGCGCACCCGACAACCCCTTGGCCACACGATACTGCGCCAGCGTCTCGCTGAACCCGGACTTCCAAACGCGATGCGCCGCTGCCGGCACATCATCAGTCGGCACCTTCAACTCGGTCTCGAACTGCCCAGCATGCGCCGAGTCCGCACCATCTTCCTCGCGGCCTGAAGAACGCACCGCAAACGGCCCAGCGCCCAACCGTTGCAACCCCTGTTTAACCTCTTCGCGCGCCTCCGCCTTCAGGCCCGCTTCATCAAACGCCTCAGCCGTAATGACAAAGAACGCCGGCACCGGAAACGTCGCCGCCAGCTTCGCCAGCGCCGCGCCCTTGCCGCCAGCCACAGCCGGCGACATCGCGACCCCGCCCGTCAGCACATATCCCTGAGCTACAGCCAAATCGACACCAGCAGCGGCAACACCCCGAGCAACAGATAGTTCGTCAGCACGAACACACCGCTCGACGTCTCCAGCATCTTCGCGGTCTTCACCGTCGGCGTCCCGGCATAGTCAATCGCCGTCCACGCCGTCCACGCACTCACCAGCAACAGCGCACCGAGAAACCACACGCCCGCGCCCGAC
Source organism: Hyphomonadaceae bacterium (assembly GCA_036733305.1). Classification (GTDB taxonomy): domain Bacteria; phylum Pseudomonadota; class Alphaproteobacteria; order Caulobacterales; family Hyphomonadaceae; genus UBA7672. The sequence goes on along the minus strand of DAINAT010000004.1, from coordinate 48,342 downwards.
CGCACATTGATGAACGCCGACATCGCCAGCCCCACCAGCACGACGCACATCACCGCAACGCCAGCCCGCCCCGCCCCCCACAGTTTGGAGTACGTCTCAACGCCCTCACGCTCGCTCTCCGGCGCCCAGCACTTGCGCGCGATCTCGATCGCCATCCCGTTCACCAGCGACAGCACAAGGAACGCCCCAAGCGTCAGCCCAAAGCCCTCATGCAACGCATACCCAGCCGGCCACCAGTCGCACGCCGTCGCATAGAGATCGATCAGCGGCATGATCGCCATATGGCTGAACATATAGACCAGCGGCCGCTTCTTCAGCCACGCCGGAGCAAAGAACTCCTTGGTCATCACCGCCATCCAGCCCCACACGGCCAGCAGCAGCACGATCATCGTCCAGTCCAGCGCCACAGTCAGCGCCACCTGCAACACGGCCACGCCAATCGCGACACGGCGCAGCTCCGCCAGCGTCACCAGCCCCCGCGGCACCGGCCGCTCCGGCCGATACTTCGTGTCGTCTTCATTGTCCTTGTGCTCGTCCGCCACGCGCAGCTGGAAGAAAAACCCGAACAACACCAGCACAGCCACAACAACCGAAAGCCATCCCGGTACAGCCTCACGCAGCAATGCAGACAAGCAAACCGCCGAAGCCCCAAACGCCGCAATCAGCGCCCCATGCTTGAACACAGGAAAACGCTCGGCCTGATACACCCACAGGCGCACGCCCAAACCTCGGGTATCGGGTCCGCGCGTATCCCGCACGCTCACGGCAGCGTCGCTCACGCCTTGCCCCGCGCCAGGTTCTTGTGCGCACTGGCAAACTCATGCGCACACAGCGCGCCAATGATCGACAGCTCCCCCGCCAGACACACCGCCGCGCAAACCTCGCCAAACGCACGCGCCTTGCCCGCGCCCTTCAGCCCCATGATGTTGAGCCCCGCACTCTGCGTCGGCAGACCCGTGCCGCCCCCAACCGTCCCCGCGATAATATTCGGCAATGTCACCGACACGAACAGCTTGTCGCCGTCGCGCAGCTCCATCCGCGTCACGCCAACCGCACTCTCCGCCACACAAGCCGCATCCTGCCCCGTCGCCAGATACAGCGCCGCCAGACCATTGGCATAATGGCCCTGCACGCCGATCGAGCCAGACATCACGCCCCCCAGCGCCGACATGCGCCAGTACTCTTCCATCCGCCGCGCCGTCGTGTGCAGTTGCTTCTGGATCTCCGCCCCCGGCAGCTCAACCGAAGCCGTAACCTTTCGCCCGCGCACGCCCACGAACGACATCGCCGAAGCCTTCTTGTCGCCCGAGAAGTTGGCCTCAACGAACCAATACACCGGCTTCACCGGAGACTTCTCGATGATCGCCGCACACACCGCCTCGGTCGCGATCGTCACCATGTTCTGCCCGGCCGCATCGCCAGTCGTATAGCTGCACACGAGATAGACGTGATCGCCCTCGACATGCGGCGACAGCTCCACCAGCTTGCCATGCCGCGTCGTCGTCTCAGCCGCCGCCTTCAGCATGTCGAAGTTCATGCATACCCAGGCGACGAACAACCCCGCCTCAGTCGTCGAGCCAAATGCAAAACCCGGCGCACGATGCACGCCCTCCGCCAACGTCCCCGTCGTCGCCCCACCAACTGACGAGATCAACCGCGCCCCACGGCCATAGCTCGCCACCAGCGCCGCCTCGCTCGTCGCCAGCGGTACGTAGTAATCGCCCTTCGCAAAAATCCCGTTCACCCGCAGCGGCCCCACCACGCCGACAGGCAACCGCAACGTCCCGATATAATTCTCGACGTTATGCTCATACCGCTCCAGCGACTCCTGCGCCTTCGCATCATAGAGCTCGGCCTTGTCGGCCTCGGTCGCGCCCGAGTTCGCCAGCAACGTTTTCCAGTTCGACGCCGTGAACGTGGGCTCCAACCGCTTTGCCGGACGAATCCACGGCTTCAGCGGCGTTGTCGTATCCGGCCGGGTCTGCTTTGCGATCTCATCCGTCGTGCGCCCCTGCAGCATCGCCGCAATCATCCGCTGAACCGCTTCAAACGCACTTGGCATCGTGTTCCTTATCGCCGTCCCCACCCACAAAGCACTGGGCGACGTGCGGCCATGAATCCGTTGTTTTAGGGAAAGTTCAAGGCAGCGCGTGCCCCTGCGCTACTGGCCTTTTTGATCGTAAATGGCCAAATGCCGCCATGATTGGATCGCCCGCCACGCGACGACGCACCGGGAACATCAACAGCCAATATTTGGCGAACCACGCTAGCCGCATCATATTCCCCGCATGATCCGCCCCGAAGACCTGCTTTGTCCCACGCCGAAAGGGCTCTACTGCCCGCCGGGCGATTTCTACATCGACCCGGTGCGCGGCGGGGTTGATCGCGCCGTCGTCACCCATGGCCATTCGGATCACGCTCGCGCCGGTCACGGCGCCGTCCTAGCCACGCCAGAAACCATCGAAGCCATGGCCACCCGCTACGGGCAGGAATTCACCCAATCGCGTCAGGCCACCCCCTATGGCGAAAGCAACCGCATCGGCGATGTCGACGTCCGCCTCTTCCCTGCCGGCCACGTCATCGGTTCTGCACAGGTCGAGGTGAAGTGGAAAGGCCTCACCATGGTCTGCACCGGCGACTACAAGCGCCGCACCGACCCAACCTGCAAGCTCTTCGAAGTCATCCCCTGCGACGTCTTCATCTCGGAAGCCACCTTCGCGCTCCCCGTCTTCCGCCATCCCGACAGCCCCGGCGAAGTCGCCAAGCTGCTCGCCTCCATCCGCGCTTTCCCCGATCGCGCACACCTTGTCGGCGCCTACGCTTTCGGAAAAGCCCAGCGCGTCATCCGCGAACTGCGCGACGCCGGCTATCACGAGATGATATACATCCACGGCGCCATGAAGGCGCTCTGCGACATGTACGAACGCCTCGGCGTGGATCTCGGCCCGCTCGAATCCGCCACGCTGGAAAAGAAGCAGAAATCCGAAAGCAGCAAGTTCGCTGGCAAGATCATCATCTGCCCGCCCTCCGCCACCTCCACCCCGTGGGCCCAGCGCTTCCCGGACCCGGTCATCGCCTTTGCCTCCGGCTGGATGAACATCCGCCAGCGCGCCAAGGCCGGCGGCATCGAACTCCCGCTCATCCTGTCCGACCACGCCGACTGGGATGAACTCACCCAAACGGTCAAGGACGTGAACCCCGACGAACTCTGGGTCACCCACGGCCGCGACGACGCCCTCGCCCGCTGGGCCGAGCTAGAAGGCCGCAAAGCCCGCCCCCTCCACCTGATCGGCTATGAGGACGAAGCAGGCGAATAGCGAAATCCCGCGCAACTCTCGCGCGCGCCCCCTTTTCGCAAGCCGCAACGCACGGCATTACTCAGGCCCATGCCATACCGTTCACTGAACGCCGACCGCATCGAAGCAACGATCGAAACGCTGCAGAAGCGCATCGACGAGCGCTTCCCGAATCGCGGCCTGTCCAAACTGTGCACCCAGCTTCTGGAGATCGCGCGCGAGGACAAGAAAAACCTGAGCTGGGTCGCCCGGCCAAACATCTGGCTGCGCACGGGCGTCGGCATCGCCATCGCATTCGGCGCCGCCGGCCTGATCTGGTTCGCGACCAGCCTTCGGAGCATGCAGGTGGATGGTGAAATATCCAACGTCCTGCAGGGCGTGGACGCCGCCGTGAACACCGTCGCGCTTTCCGGCGCAGCAAGCTGGTTCCTGCTCAACCTTGAATCACGCTGGCGCCGCCGCGCCGTCCTGCGCGATCTGCATGAACTGCGCTCGATCGCTCACGTCGTCGACATGCACCAGCTCACCAAAGACCCCACCCAGCTGCACAAGGGCTACAGCTCCACGGCTTCTTCGCACATCCACGAAATGAACGAGTTCGAGTTGATGCGCTATCTCGACTACTGCACCGAAATGCTCTCGCTCACCGGCAAGCTCGCAGCGCTCTACATGCAGAACATGCGTGACCCGATCATCATCGAAGCCGTCAACGAGATCGAGGATCTGACCACCAGCCTGTCGCGCAAGATCTGGCAAAAGATCATGATCCTCAACCAGCCAACGAAACCGTGGGCTCAGTAAGCACGCCTCGTCCTTCGAGACGCCGCTCCGCGGCTCCTCAGGATGAGGACTAAAATGCGGTCAGCTGAGTAGCCCTCATCCTGAGGAGGCCGAAGGCCGTCTCGAAGGACGAGGGCGTACGCTCCCCACTACGTCAACTTGAACCGCGCATCCGCGCGCCCGATCACCTGACCATCCGCCGTGATGAACGCCTGCGCAAAGCAAAGCGTCTTGCCCGCCTTCACATACTGCGTATCGAACGCCACCCACTGGCCCAGCTTCGCCGCGCCGATAAAGTCGATCGCCATCGACACCGTCACCAGCCCGCCCTCCGGCTTGCGCCCCTCAGCCAGCAACACCTGGCCGCACGACAATCCCATCGCATTGTCCGCCAGCGCCGCCACCAGCCCGCCGTGCACCATCCCTCGCGAATTGGTATGCGGCTGCCGCACGTAAAGTCCGATCACGACACGATCGTCCAACCGCTGCGAATAGATCGGCTCCCAGGGATCAGTCAGCGGTGACTTTCGGAAATGGGGAGCGAACCCTTCAGGCAGGACCTCTGGCGTGGTCATCTCGTCTCCTCGCCCGGGCGCCCAAGGATGACCTCTACCCCAGGGCCCTCCAACCAGACCTTCATTCACTTTAACTGGACCACACAATGCCTCACGCTCCAGTCTCCGCAATGAATTCCCGGCGCAGACAGGGAAACACGGGAGAGAGAACATGAGCACCAATGGATCGAACACCACCCACTGGCCACCGCCACAAACCCGCCAATCCCGGCGACGTCACCTACCGCCCCACCAGCGGCACAAGCATTAGCCTCTGTTGCTACTTCCGGCGTGCGACCGCGCCCAACGAACTGGTCCCACCCGGATAAACCGCAACGGCAAGACCCGCCAATACATCGACTAGCACCGCACCCACCCTATATCCCACCCCATGCAAGCCTTCGCCTCGCTCCTTGAACGGCTGGTGCTAACGCCGTCCCGCAACGCGAAGCTCCAGCTGATCTGCGATTACCTGCGCCACACCACCGATCCGTCGCGTGGCTGGGCGCTCGCCGCCATCACTGGCGATCTCGACATTCCGTCGGTCAAACCCGCCGCCATCCGCGAGCTTGTCGCCAGCCGCGTCGATCCCGTCCTGTTCAATCTGTCCTATGACTATGTCGGAGACCTCGCAGAAACGATCTCCCTCATCTGGCCGCAACGTCCCGGCGCCAACCGCGCGCCCGATCTCAACGAGATCGTCGAAACGCTTCTCGAGTCCACAAAGGCGCAGGGCCTCAAGTTGGTCGAAGGCTGGCTCGACGCGCTCGACTCCACCGGCCGCTGGGGCCTGCTCAAGCTCATCACCGGCGGCCTCCGCGTCGGCGTCTCCGCGCGCCTCGCCCGGCAAGCCGTGGCGGATTTCGGCCCAGCAGAGGGGGGCAAGGTCGACGTCGCCGAGATCGAAGAACTCTGGCACGGCATGAAGCCGCCCTACCTCGATCTCTTCGCCTGGCTCGAGGGCAAAGGCCCCAAGCCAGTCTCTGGCGCCCTCGCGCCCTTCCGCCCGCCCATGCTCGCCCACCCGCTGCTCTCGAAAGCCGAGCGCATGGAAGCCGCCGACCTCGACCCATCCCTCATCTCGCCAAAAGACTTCGCCGCCGAATGGAAGTGGGATGGCGTCCGCGTCCAGCTCGCCGCGGATCAGGGCGTCCGCCGCCTCTACACCCGTAATGGCGACGACATCTCGAAAGCCTTCCCCGATCTCCTCGAAACTGTCGACTTCAACGCCACGCTCGATGGCGAACTACTCATCCGCTCGCCCGAAGGCGGCGTCGCCTCGTTCAACGAGCTGCAACAACGGATGAATCGCAAGACCGTCTCGCCCAAGCAGATGGCTGATCGTCCCGCCATGCTGCGCGCGTATGATCTGCTCAACGAAAACGGCGAAGACCTTCGCCCGCTTCCCTTCGTTGATCGTCGCAAGTGTCTCGAGCGCTTCGTCGTCTCTCTGCACAATGAGAGCATCGACTTGTCTCCGCTCGTGCCCTTCGACGATGCGATTCAGCTGGAAGACACACGCCGCAATCCGCCAACGCGCGAGATCGAAGGCCTGATGCTCAAACGCTGGGATGCGCCCTATCTCGCCGGCCGCCCCGCGGGTCTCTGGTACAAGTGGAAGCGTGATCCGATGCTGATCGACGCCGTGCTCATGTACGCCCAGCGTGGCCACGGCAAACGCTCGTCATTCTACTCCGACTTCACCTTCGGCGTCTGGCGCGCCACGCCCGAAGGCGATGAACTCGCTCCGGTCGGAAAAGCCTATTTCGGCTTCACAGATGAAGAACTTGTCATGCTCGACAAGTACGTCCGCGACCACACCTATGAACGTTACGGACCAGTCCGCTCGGTGACTGCAAATAAAAAAGAAGGATTGGTGCTGGAGGTCGCCTTCGAGGGCTTGCAGAAATCTTCCCGTCACAAATCGGGAGTAGCGATGCGTTTTCCTAGGATTCATCGCATTCGCTGGGACAAACCCAGCCGCGACGCGGATCGAATGGAGACGCTGGAGGCCCTGCTCGCTATCTGATCACTACCTACGATTGCTGACCGTGGCATGAATACTTCAATTGACGCCGAGGTGCGCACCATGGTCCCTACCCGTCGCGACGCCCTAGGGGTTCTAGTAATGCGTATGACTTGGGCCGTAATCACTGCGCTTGCATGCATCGCCTTCCTGGCGGCGCCGATTCTCGCTCAATCACCCGAGATCGAAGCCAGCACGACGCAAGGCATCGCCCAGATCGCCAAATCTCTCGGAATTGACCTGCAACTAGAGGGTGCAGTCGCTACCGAGATCGCTTCATCGGCGGCGGTTACCGCGGAATAATTCCGCCAATCACCGCTTCGGCGGCATTACCTTGATCTGACTACGCTTTGGGTTGCCCGAGCAGCCTGGTTGCACCATTTTCGGCTTATCCGAAACAAAGCGCGACTCAGGCATGGATTTCCAGACCCAGTTCGAAACATTCCGCGGGTGGGCATTCCACTTCGAGGGAACCACCCAGAAATGGATGTGGTCGGGAATAGCCATTCTCGTGGGCTACGTGCTCGGCTCGATCGTCTCCCGCATTCTGCGCTTTGTGGCGCACAAGCTGGCGGGTCTGGGCAAGCACGTCGAAGGCGATGCACAACCCAAGACTGCCGATCACGTCATGATCGATATTCTGGGCGCGCTGATCCGTGCGTGCTTCCTTCTGGTCGCGCTCGCCATCGCAGCCAACCTGCTCTTCAACTACAGCCTCGATACAGCCCGCGAACTCGCCATCTCGGCGCTCAAGGGGCTCGCCATTCTCGTTGGCGTCTGGTTCCTCGGCTCGTGGCTTGGCTCACGCGTCCGCAAGTTCGGTCACAAGCTCGGCCGCAAAGCCTCGTCCGGCGGCGAAACGCTGTTCAACTTCCTCGCCGCCCTCGTCCGCTTCGGCGCGTTCGCAGTCGGCCTCATCGCGGCCCTTCAGCAGTTCGGCTTCGACACCGCCTCGCTGCTCGCCATCGTCGGCGCCGCCGGCCTCGCCGTAGCCCTCGCCCTGCAGGACACGCTGAAGGCTGTCGCCGCCGGTGTCGTGATCGCTGTCTTCCGGCCCTACAAGATCGGCGACAACGTCAAGATCGCAGGCGAAGACGGCACCGTCGCCGACATCACGCCTTTCACCACCGTGCTCAACACGGTCGACAACCGCGAGATCGTCATCACCAACGACAAGGCGTGGGGCAACACGATCGTCAACTCGTCCGCGCGCAGCCTGCGTCGTCTCGATCTGCTCGTTTCGATCGACTATGACGACGACATCGACAAGGCGATCGAGATCATCAGCAGCATTCTCAACGATGACAACCGCGTCCGCGATGAACCGCCCATCTGGGTCAAGGTCGTCGATCTTGCGGCCTCGTCCGTCGATCTCCGCGCCCGCGCCTGGGTCTCCAACGCCGACTGGTGGAATCTGCGCTGCGATACGCTGAAGAACATCAAGCAGGGCTTTGACAAAGCCGGCATAACGATCCCCTATCCGCATCAGGTTACCGTCACCAAGGGCGACCCGCACGTCGAAGACCCCAAGCCCGCCGCACCGCGCGAGGCCAAACCGAAAGCCGCCGGATGACGCAGTCGCGCCCCTCGGATCAACCGCCACCCCCGGCGACCATAACCGAGGTTGCCTACGAGCCGACGTCCACGCCGCACGCGACGCAGGCAGACGGCCGCTTCTGGGAACACGGCGACGACGCCCAAACGCTCCGCCCCATGTCCTTCTCCGGCCGCATGTTCAATGTCGGCTGGAAGGGCTGGGTCCGCCTCGCCCTGATCTGCATCTTCGTCGGCGCAATCTTCCAGGCCGGTCAGTTCAACCCGTTCGCACCCGGCTTCACGCTCGGCGCAGGCGCCGGCCAGATCCTCGACGGCGCCATCAAGATCGCAAGCTGGGCCGCACAGCTCAGCGCCATGCCCCTCGTCCTCGGCGCACTGGTCGTCGCCCCTGTCTGGCTGCTCTGGCGCGCCATCCTCGCGCTCCTGAAGCGCGACCGCCCACCTGGCCCCGACGACCGCATCCTGCCCAAGGACCGCCAGCGTCGTAAACGCCAGCGCTGATCCTCAAAGCCTAACCCCTGGAGCCTAATCCAGCGCCTTCTCGTCCCGCTCGCCGGTCCGGATGCGCACCACGTCGCTCAGGCCGGACACAAAAATCTTCCCGTCCCCGATCTTGCCAGAACCAGCCGCCTTCTGGATCGCCTCGATCACCGCCTCGGCCTGCCCCGAAGCCACCGCGATCTCCACCTTCAGCTTCGGCACTTCCGTCGCCTGGTACTCATTCCCGCGATAAAACTCGGTCTGCCCGCGCTGCCGGCCAAAGCCCTGCACCTGCGTCGCCGTCACCCCGGACACGCCCAGCCGCATCAGGGCCTCGCGCACCGCCTCATACTTGTGCGGCCGGATGATCGCCGTGATCATACGCATCGGGTGCTCCTGCTCATGCTGCAGCCCAAGATAAACCAGCCGCCTGATCGCCTCGGACCGGCTAGGCAGGTCCTGCTGGGTACGCCGCCAGTCATCGACATCCTTCCCGAAGCTCTGTGAGGCCACGAGCTGGATGCGCTGGTCGAGCTTTTCCTCATCGCTCAAAGGGCCTGTCTCCGGTCTGCCAAGCCCAGACCCTAGCAACTTACACACTAAATGCCAACCGATTGGCCCATCAGGGAAACTTGGAAGGCCCGGAGATCGTCACCCATCCGTTAACGCAAACGCCCGAACCCGCAGCATCCGCCTCAACCGGATAATTACCTTGATGGTTTATGGTGATCGGGAACTCAGAACAGGTGGACAGTTCAACATGTACGATCCGCGGAAGCCTCGCCCGTTAAAACCGCGGACTCTGCAGGTCCTGGTCATCGACGCCAACAATTTCAGCCGCGGCCTGATCAGCGAAATCCTGCGCAGCTTGAACGTCACCAACATCACCTCCGCCCGTAGCGAAGAAATGGCAGGCAACTTCCTGCTCGAGCGCCCGATCGATGTCATCCTGCTCTCGTGGGAAGAAGGCGACGCGATCGACGGCCTCTCCTTCGTCCGCAAACTGCGTCGGCACGAAGACGATCGCCTGCGCCGCCTCCCCGTCGTGCTGATCACCGCGGGCCTCACGCGCCAGATGGTCATCCAGGGCCGGGACGCAGGCGTCGACGAATTCCTCGCCAAGCCGATCGCGCCGAACGCCATGCGCCAGCGCCTCGAAATGATCGTTGAAACGCCGCGCCCGTTCGTCGACTGCAGCGTCTTCCTCGGCCCCTGCCGCCGCCGCAAGAACCCGGCCGATTACTACGGCGCCAAACGCCGCGCGGGTGAACGCGTCGCCGAACGCCCCACGCTCGTCGACCAGGACGAAATCGCTTCACAGACACCGATCCGCATGATCCTCGCACAGCTGCGCCAGACCTGCACCCATCTGCGCGCCAGCCGCCCGGAGGCGCTCGCCACCGCCAACGAGCAGCTCAAGATCGCCAAGGAAATCGCTGTCGAAGCAAAAGACCACGCGCTCCACGCCTGCCTCGCCTCGTTCGAATCCTATGTCGGCGTCGCCACTCCGCTGGGCCAGATCGAGGAGCAGGTGATCACCACCGCCCTCACCGCGCTCGAACAGCTCGCAGCCCTGCCGCAGAACTACGCCGAAGCCCGCGACAGCGTCGCGATGGCTCTTGGCAAAGCCATTCAGAAGAAACTGGCCGCGTAATGACTGACGACCGCGTTCTCAATCAATCGGACCTCAAGAAGATGAAGGTCCTGATCGTCGATCCGAACGCGTTCATGCGCGGTGTCGTGGCGGACTCGCTCCGTCGCCTCATGGTCACGCACATCTCGGCCGCCGCCAGCGCCGTCGAAGCGTTCACCGTCGGCCGCATGTTCAAGCCCGACCTTATCATCGTGGACTGGGACGCGGGCCGCATGTCCGGCCTCGAATTCACGCGCGAGATCCGCCGGAACACGACCGGCATCCCGCGCGAAACACCCATCATCCTGCTTGCCGGCGTGATCGACCATGACCAGCTCATGTCGGCGCGCCAGTCAGGCATCAACGAATTCCTCCTGAAGCCGGTCTCCGCCCAGGGCGTGCTCTCGCGCATCGAGGAAGTCGTTCTGCGCCCGCGCAAATTCATCGACAGCCGCAACTATGTCGGCCCCTGCCGCCGCCGGAAGGACGATGCCAACTATGCCGGCCCGTGGCGCCGCCTCACCGACGAGCCGCCGACCAAGGCCGCCACCGAGATGGCCAAGGAAAACGCCTTCAAACTGCGCCAGATCATCGACGGCCTCACCGCCTATGCCGACCGCACGGGCGTCGATCGTCAGGTCGGTATCCGCAGCATGTACCGCATGCTCCAGCAGAACGCCGACGAGGTCGCCCGCCTCGGCGACGACGTCATCGTGAAAGTCTGGAACACATCGCTGCGCTATATCGAAGGCGTCGGCATGACCGACACCTACGATGTCGAGGTCGTGAAGTATCACTTCCAGACCATCGCCATCATTCTCGACATGCCAGAAGAAGCCTTCCTGCACCGCAACTCGGTCGCCAACGAACTCGAGCGCCTGGTCAACAAGAAGATCCACTCGGCCCACGAGAAGAAACACGACGTAGCCTAAGGCGCGCGAGCCCTCGCTCCTCACACACAAAGTAGGGTGCATCTTGATGCACCGAGACCGTAGCGCGGTGCATCAAGATGCACCCTGCTCATTCGCACACGTCACTCGGTTAAGCGTTCATCCTGAGCAACGCAGCAAAGCTGCGCGCCCGTCAAAGAGCGAGCGCAGGCTCACCCTCGCCTACCCAAACAACCGTTTCTCGATCCCAGCGCGCTTCGCCGCATCCACGCCCAGCACGTCGCGCAGATACGTCTCAACGCCCCCGCTCTGCGTCTCGATCTCTTCCAGAGCCCGCTCCAGATAGGCAGGCTCAACGCCCATCACCATCCGCATCGTCTCCAGCGTCGGGCCAAAGCCGCGCTCGGCCTTGATCATGTCCGCCCATTGCTTGCCGAACGCCTCGAACCGCGAGGGGTCATTGGTCAGCAAATAGTCAGCCACGATGTCATCGCGATGCACGCCCGCCAGCAGATGCGTCAGCGCCACGATCAACCCCGTGCGATCCTTGCCCGCCGCACAATGCACCACCAGCGCACCCTCGCCATTGGCCAGCACATCGAAATATCGCGTGTAGAGTTCCACCAGTCGCGGCAGATGCGGCGCGCGCGTGTAGTACCGCATCATGTAGCTGCGGAAGCTGTCCTCGGTCATGTCCCACTGGCCCATGAACGTGTCCCACGTCTCTGCGCCCTCATCATGGTCTTCGTTCTCGATCACGATGCCCGCGAAGTCTGCCCACCGCCGCGAAGGCTGCCGCTCACGCTCCGATGGCCGCCGCAGGTCGATCACCGCGCCGATCCCCATCTCGCGCAACCGCGCCAGATCCGCCTCCGACGCCAGTGCATGGTTCGCCGACCGGAACAACCGCCCCGTCACCAACTTCCGCCCCCCGGCGTCATACCCGCCGAAGTCCCTGAAGTTATGCAGCCCGTCGAACAGATGTTTCCGCGTTTCCATGCGAGGCGAGGTAGGCCAATCAGCCAGTGAGGTCCACCCGTAGGATGCATCGAAAATGTCCCCCGTGACGCCGGAATTGGGGGATAGAGCGGGACAAATCCGCAGGACGATTTTTGCGAGACCCAAGTAAACTCAGCGCGTTAGCGCAAAACTTTGAGGGATAGAGCGACCCAGAATCTACGGCGCCCCGTGCCGGGGTATTCTACCCCGCATGACACGACACAAACACGCGCACATTGGGCTAGGGACCCCGTCGCCGCTTGATCACTGGATCAATGCGATGCTGCGTATGTTTGCGATGCTCGTGCTGAACGTCGCCTCAACGCTCCAGATGATCCGCCGCCGTGAAGCTGTGAATGCCACACAGCCCACGCCTACAGATCTGCCCAGAGCTGCGACCGACACCCAATCCAAGGAAACCCAAACAGTCGCCGCAAGCGACCCCGCCCAACCGTGCGCTCGCCTCACCACTTGTCATCCCGGAAACGCAAAGCGTTATCCGGGACCCATTGCGAGAGCACGACACCCCATCAATGGTTCCCGGCGCTCGCTACGCTCGGCCGGGATGACAGCCATTGGTGAAACCAAGCGCGCGCAACACGCCCGCTCCCTCAACCTCGCACCACCCCCACTCCGCTCATCCCGACGCAAGTCGGGACCCAGAGCATCAAGGGTGATCTGCGCTCAGGACCTGCACCAGCAGCCCTGCACCCCGGCTCACACCCGGACGAGCGGTGAAAAAACCGAAGCGCGCACCTTCTAGGCGCGCACCACATCCCCATCGAAACAAACCCGCCCGCGGGAACGCGCTCTCATGCCTGCATGGCGCGTCTTATCCACAGCCTCGCGCCCGGCCAGAAAATCCGGCACACTGTGCCCGATTCAGACTCACGAGGCTCTCATGACTGCCCCCGTCGGCTCCAAGGCCAACCCGTCCAAATACGACCCTTACACAAAGCTGGCTGAAGACGAGCCCTACTTCATCATCCGCGCCAACGACCTGCTCTCAAGCGCGCTGATCGAACTCCACGCCTATATCGGCGCAGGCCAGTCGGGCCCGGCTCACAACAAGCTCGCCGAGATCATGGCCCTCACCTCGGCCAAGCCCCCGCGCCCCTCGGACTCGCCGAAATACCGCGAGACCTTCGCCATCTCCGGCGCAATGGAAAAATGGCGCAACACGCAGTGATGCCGGCCTGACGAAACCGGGTCGCCTCAGAGCGACCCGACCGTCATCCCGCCATCGACCACGATCTCCTCGCCCGTCACATAGCGGCTGTCATCGCTCGCGAGGAACAGCACCACGTTCGCGATATCCATCGGCTGCCCCTTCACGCCCAGCGGCACCCGCAATGCCGTCATCGCATCAAGATCCGGCGGCGCGTTCGCGCCCGGCACGACCTGCCCCCAGATCGGCGTATCGATAATCCCCGGATGAACCGAGTTCACGCGGATACCGTCCTTCATCGCCGCACACTCCAGCGCCACCGCCTTCGTGAACAACCGCACCGCGCCCTTCGACGCGCAGTAAGCCGACAACCGCGGCGCACCGCGCAGCCCGGCCACCGACGAGATGTTCACAATCGAACCCCCGCCATACTTCCGCATCAACGGCAGCGCCGTCTTCGTGCCCAGAAACACGCTATCGACGTTCACCGCCATCTGCCGCCGAAAATCATCCAGCGTCAGATCCGTCACCATGCCCCCAACCGCGATGCCCGCATTGTTCACGAGAATATCGAGCCGCCCGAAATCCTTCTCGATCCGGCGAACGATCTCGTTCCACTCGATCTCATTCGTCACGTCATGCCGCGAAAAATGCGCAACGCCGCCCGCCTTGCCGATCTCGACGGCCACTTCCACACCCTTGTCCACCTGAACATCGGTGAGCACCACGGTCGCGCCCTCGCGCGCCAGCGCCTCCGCACTCGCCCGCCCGATCCCGCTTGCCGCGCCAGTGACCAGCGCAACCTTACCCGATACGCGTCCCATCCAGTGTCTCCCTAGCCTCTGCCGATGAACGGCATGTTCGTCGCCATCACGGTCATGAACTGCACGTTGGATGCAAGGGGCAGCTCCGCCATCATCAGCACCGCCTTCGCCACATCGTCCACGTCCATCGTCGGCTCAGCCATGATCCGCCCATCCGCCTGCGGCACGCCCTTCGCGATCGGCGCCGCCATCTCCGTCAGCGCGTTGCCGATATCGATCTGCCCGCAAGCAATGTTGAAAGGCCGCCCATCCAGCGACAGGCACTTTGTCAGCCCCGTGATCGCATGCTTGGTCACGGTATACGGCGTCGACCCAGGCCGCGGCGCGTGCGCCGAGATCGAGCCGTTGTTGATGATCCGCCCACCCTGCGGACTCTGCTTCCGCATCTGCGCGAATGCCGCGCGCGAACACAGCACCGCGCCCGTCAGGTTCACGTCGAGCACGCCCTGCCAGTCTTCCAGCGGCATCTCGTCAATCGTCTTCGGCCGCGATCCCCGCCCCGCATTGTTGAACAGCGTATCCAGCCGCCCGAAGCTCGCAACTGCCTGAGCGAACACCGCCTCAACCTGCTCCGCCTTCGTCACATCGCCCGCGATCACCAACCCACCGCCGGCCACGCGCGCCGTCTCCTCCAGCGCCTCGCGCCTGCGCCCGACCAGCGCCACGTCCCAACCCGCGTTGACGAAAGCCACAGCCGTGGCGCGGCCGATGCCGCTACCAGCGCCAGTGATCAGAATGGACGACATGAAGCCTCGCGCGGTTCACCACCGGCGAGATGCTAGGCCCTGGCTAGGGAGTGGTAAACTGGAAGCCCGATCCGATTTGTGTCAGGCCAATTTGTATCAAGCCGACGTGTATCAGTCCGGATTGTACAGGCAGGCGATCATGCCGCCAGCGATGCAGAACATCACAGTGTACATGCCGGCCCACATCATCAGGTGCGGCGGCAAGGAAATGGTAGATACACTCGTCGAAACAGGTGCGGGCGCAGAGGCCATGACTAACTTCTCCTGACCAACTTCCGGTCCTTGTTCCCCACTCGCAGGGTACATGCCAACACCCGCGCAGGAACGGGTTCAGCGGCCGAAAGGCCTGTCGGGGTGTCTCGATCACGCGACACCAAGGCGCCCGCTTTAAAGGCGCCCTTTGAAGTCATTGAAGTTTCCCAGTCACGGGCATCGCCATGTGGCGCCAGCTCACGCCGGACGAACGCGCGGTGGCCGATGCTTCGGTTCGCGCTTTCGCCGCAGCGGTCTAGTAGCTCTTCGGCAGGCCCAGCACGCGCTCGGAGATGAAGTTGAGGATCATCTCACGGCTGACCGGCGCGATACGCGCGATCATCGCTTCGCGCATGTAGCGCTCGACGTCGTACTCTTTCGCATAGCCCATGCCGCCATGCGCCAGCACCGAAGCTTCGCAAGCCGTGAAGCCAGCTTCTGCACCGAGATACTTCGCAGCGTTCGCTTCAGCGCCGCACTCAAGGCCTTTGTCGTAGAGGTCGGCGGCCTTGTATGCGAGCAGTTCAGCAGCCGAGAGCTCGGCCCACGACTTGGCCAACGGATGCGCCACGCCCTGGTTCTGGCCGATCGGACGGCCGAACACGACGCGCTCTTTCGCGTAAGTCGTCGCGCGCTCAAGCGCCGCAAAGCCGAGACCGATCGCTTCGACAGCGAACAGCACGCGCTCCGGGTTCAGACCCTGCAGCAGATATTTGAAGCCTTGGCCTTCCTCGCCGATCAGCGCCTCTTTCGGGATCTCGACATTGTCGAAGTACAGCATGTTGCACTCGACAGCCTTGCGGCCCATTTTCGGGATCGGCTTTGCTTCGATGCCCTTCATGTCCATGTAGAACAGCGACAGGCCCATATACGGCTTCGCGACCTTGTCCTTCGGCGTCGTGCGCGCGATCAGCAGGATCTTGTCGGCGCGCTGCGCGCCCGTCGTCCAGATCTTGCGGCCGTTGATGACATAGCCAGTGTTCGTGCGCTCGGCGCGCGTCTCAAGGCTCGACGTGTCGAGGCCCGAGTTCGGTTCGGTAACGCCGAAGCACATCTTCTGTTCGCCGGCGATGATCTTGGGCAGGTATTCCTGTTTCTGTTCCGAGGTGCCGAACTTCTCGATCGGCTTCGCGCCGAAGATGTTCAGGTGGATCGACGAGCAGCCTGTGAAGCCGGCGCCCGAGCGCGCGACCGTCTGCATCATGATCGCGGCTTCCTTCAGGCCGAGGCCCGAACCGCCCACTTCTTCCGGCATGGCGATGCCGAGCCAGCCGCCTTCGGCCATCGCCTTGGTGAACTCTTCCGGCCATTTGCCGGTCTCGTCGGTCTTGCGCCAGTATTCGGCGTCGAACTCGCGGCAAACCGCTGCGACCGCGTCCTGGATCGACTGCTGGTCTTCCGTCATCGGTGCGATGTTATGCATGCGAGTCTCCCGTACTCTCTTTCCCCGACTGGACTTTGCGCCCAGCTACTATTGTTGTGTTGGCGAGTGCGGCGCCTCGTCGAGCTTGTCAAACCTCAGCGGATCGAACGCCGCCGCCAAGGGGCTCACTTTACCGTCAATGACCTGATCTGCGATCAACTCCGCGGTCGCGGGAGCGAAAAGAACGCCGTTCCGGTAATGCCCCAACGCTGCGAAAACACCCGGAATGGCTGTCTGGCCGATCATCGGCGCGTTGTCCGGCGTAGCCGGCCGCACCCCCGCCCACGCCGTCACCTGGGGAGCATTCGCCAGCGATGGCACAACTTCGGCGGCCCTTGCCCTTAACCACGCAATCCGGTCCGGCTCAACGCCGGTATCCGCCCGCCCCCGCTCGGCCGTCGACCCGATCAGCACCCAGCGCGACTTGGGCGCGATATACACGTCACGCGCGTGGATAACGTGGCGCGGGCCGTTCTCCGGCGGGGCAAGGGCAAGCATCTGCCCTTTGACCGGCACGCTCGGGATCAGGCCATGCTCCAGCGGAGCCCCTCGCGGGCCGACGAATGCCGGCACAGCGCCCGCCCCGGTCGCCACCACTACCCGGTCGAACTTCTCCCCGTCCGGCATCTGGAAAACCTGACCGCCGACAATTCGCTCGACCTTGCGCCCAAACCTCAGCCCCACGCCCGATCGCTGCAGGGCCGCGCCCAGACGCTGTAGCGCCAATTGCGCATCCACCTGTCGATCTTCCGGCAGCAGCAGTCCGCCAGTTACCCCGTCCGCCAAGGCTCCATCCAGCTTGCGGATCTCAGGAGCTGAAAGCCGTTCAACCGACAGGTCGCGCGCCTGGCAGGCGGCGGCGAGCGACCCGAGCCAGGCCAACTCCTCGGCATTCCGGGCAACAACGATCGCGCCCTCCCGAGAGAACTCGAACCCCGCCCCGGCCAGCCGCTCGATCCGTGCCGCAAAGTCAGGCCAGATCATGCCAGCATGCCGCGCCAACGCCGCCAGCGCCCGCTGCTCGCTCTCGAGCGCCCAGTCGAACGCCGCGCCCAGCATGCCCGCTGCACGCATGGTTGCGCCCCCGCCGAGTTCCAGACCGCTATCGTAAACCGCGACTTCTGCTCCGCGCGCCCGCATCTCCAGCGCTGCGCTCAGGCCGATAATGCCCGCGCCCACCACCGCAACGCGGAGTGAACCGTTATTCCTGGAATGCGACGGCGACGGCATGGCGCCTCTATATCGTGACACCGGCCAAGGACCAGAGCGTGCCCTTGCCGGCCTGATCGGGATCTTATTTCGCGCCCGGCAAGCTATCCCTTCCACGGGATCGCTCAGGAGGCGAAATCACCCCTGCTTCGTTCTGGAATAGCCGCTCATATGCTGGGAATACCGCCAACCAAAAAAACTCGCCCGCACTGCACAATTTACGGCCCACCGGACGCGCGACAACACGCCGGATCGTATCAGACCGGATCAGTTAGCGTGGCAGGAGAAATACGATCAGGCGTTTGCCGAGATACCGTCAACAACGTTCGAGCGATGACGCTCGGTCCGCCAGAACATCAGGAAGCGCGCAGCATGATCGCGATCCTGGAACACCAGCTTGCGACGCACCTCGCGGCCCGTGTGCTCGGTCATCATCATGATGTCCGGCGCATCGCCAGATTCCGTGGAAAGGCCCGTTTCTGCGGCCCATTTGGCAAACGCATCCACCGCTTGCATGAGACGTGACGGGTCGCGACTCTCGTCTGCACCGATCTGAACTACGACTTCGGACATAACGCCCCCGACGCCACCAACCACTTTAGCCGCCGATCTCTTGCATGCGGACCGTTCGGCTTCCCGATCCTTCCGCATGTGAGGGCGGCGCTACCACCCCAGTCAGCAAGGGACTTGCCAGATGTGCCCGGACTCTATCCTCGCTGCATCGCAGCAAATCAGGACGTTAAGAAAGCGTCAACAATGATTCAACCCGCAGGCGAACCCCGTGCCTGTGGATACTATGCCCGGGCGGCCGCGATGCGTTGGCGGGCGATCTCGTCGGCGATCCGATTCGTGGCGCGCTTCTCGGATTGTGCCTGATCGAGAACCTCTCCCAGCGTCTGAATCAGACGCTGCACCTTGGCCTCGACCCAGGCCGGATCGTACGTGCCGGAAATCTCGGCCGCGACGTTGATGATCCCGCCGCCATTGATGACGTAGTCGGGCGCATAGAGGATGCCCTTCTCCAGCACCTTCTCGCCCATGCCCGCCGTTGCGAGCTGATTGTTTGCAGCGCCGGCAATCACCTTCACCTTGAGGCGCGGCAGCGTCGTCGGGTTGATGATCGCGCCCAGCGCGTTGGGCGAGAAGATGTCGGCGTCGACATCGTAGATTTCATCCGGCGCCACGACCTTCGCGCCCGTGCTGCTGGCGACAGTCGCCAGCGCCTCTGCATTCACGTCGGTGATCGTCAGCTTCGCGCCAGCCTTGGCGAGATAGCTGCACACATATCCGCCGACATGGCCCACGCCCTGAACAGCGATGTGCTTGCCGTTCAGATCGTCCGTACCAAACGCACGCAGCGCCGTCGCCTTGATGCCGAGGAATACGCCCTTCGCCGTTATCGGAGACGGATCGCCGCTTGCAGCCTTCCCGCTCGGCAGACCAGCAACGTACTTCGTCTCCTCGGCAACGAGCGCCATGTCGTGCACAGACACGCCTACGTCTTCAGCCGTCCAGTACTTACCGTTCAGTGTCTCGATGGCGCGGCCAAAAGCGCGGAACAGATCCGGCGTCTTGTCGGTCTTCGCGTTACCCCAGATAACCGACTTGCCTCCGCCAAGCGGCAGATCAGCGATGGCGTTCTTGTTGCTCATCCCTTCCGACAGACGCAGCGCATCAACGAGCGCATCTTCCGACGTCGCGTAATTCCACATCCGGCAACCGCCCGCCGCAGGGCCACGCGCCGTCGAATGGATGGCGACAATGGCCCGAAGTCCGGTCTTCGCGTCGAAGAAGTGGTGAACGCTCTCGTGACCAGCAAAGGCGGGTTTGTCGAACATGGGGCAGGCTCCAGACGCGCCGCGTCGAGGCGGCTTGGGCGCGCGTATAGACCCATTGCCCCCGGGTTTGAACCCGGCGCATGAGCATGATCTTGCTTATGAACCAGCCATTCGCAGCCGCTTCGGGAATGATCGTGTTTCAGGGCGTTTTGCCGCCCAGCTACGATCAGGCTTTGTCGAACAGCGCGTCGGTTGCGCCGGCGTCGTCAGGCAGGATCGAGCGGTTCAGCATGTCGGCGCTGAGTTCCAGCGGAGCATGCTGTTCGGTCTTGTCGGCGACCCAAAGGTTCATTTCCAGCGCGCCGCCTTCAAGTGCACGTGCACGTGCGCGCCAGCTCTGCGCTTCCCAAGCCAGCTCCTGCAGGAACAGCGCGCCTTCGCTACCCGAAAAGCCGCTCTGCGCTGCACGCTCCAGCACCTGGCTGAGATTGGCGTAACCGTGCTTGGCAGACGCAAGCACCTGCTCCGTCACCGAAACCTTGCGCACGGACTTGAAGCCCGCGAGTTTCAGCAGTTCTTCGATTTCGTCATTCGTCGACAGCTGCGGCTCTGCCCAGGCAGAGGCGAACGCTTCAGCCGGCGTCTTCTTGGTGCGGCGTGTCGTGTCGAGGAACACCCAGCGCCCCTTGGCGTCGAGCGCACGGAATACGCGGCCGACCAGCCCGGCCTTGTGATCAGCATAGGCGAACGCCTCGATGCTGGTGACAGCCGGAAGCGAATTGTCGGTAAAGCCCTTCGGGCGATCAACTTCGCCGGTGGTCACGATAGCCGACGGCACAAACTCTTTCAGGCGCGCAACGCATGCCGTGCGCCACTCGGTGACCAACGCCTTGCGATCCGACTGAGCCCCAAATGCATTGAGCAGCGCGCCATCAGCGCCGATAAAACCGATATCGCCCGGCTTGTCCGCCAGCTCGAGCGCAGCATCCACCATCCGCATGTCGATTGCGAACGAGCCCGGCGCGAGGCGACCTTCACCCCACAGCGTCTCAAGCGCCTTGATACGCAACTCGCCGCCCGCAGCCGACGATGCTGCTGGCGCGGACTTCGCAGGCTTCTCGATGACGATAGGCGTGTTGTTCTTTGCCGGCTTCTCGGCGACCGGCACTGCCTCGACCGCAGCAGGAGCCGGAGCTGCCGGCGCTTCAATTTTTGTCTCAGGTTGGGCTTCAGGCTTGGCGGCCGCTTTGGGCTGTTCAGCGCCAGCCTCACCCTCGCCTTCTACCGGCGGGACGTAGTCACGACCGCTCCACCAGGCGCCGAAACGCCCGGAAAGGTCCCCACCCGCCATCTTCTTCACTTGCGCCAACATGCGCGCATCAGTCCTCGACAATCCTCAGTCTGGATACCCTAACGGGCGTTGGTTAATTTTCGGGCGATTTCGATTGGCGAAATTTCACCGGTTTTCAGCGGTCTCGCGTCGAAAAGGTATCGCCGGAGCCCCTGAAGGCAGGGGGGAATCGGGTTTCCGGATAAAGGCCAGGATATCGCTCCAGACCGACTCAGCCTGAAGGTCATTCATCAGCATGTGGTAGCCCTTTTCGTAGTAGGCCGTCTTCACATGCTGGGGCATCCGCTTGGCCGCCCGCTCCACGCCCTCGGGCGGGATGATCTGGTCGTTGGCCCCATAGAGCATCAGGGTCGGCACCCTGGACGGAAGCTGATCGATCTTCTGGTCCGCCTCCTCCATCATCGACACCACGCCATAGACGCTGTCGATCCGATTGGATTTCTGGACGTACGGGTCGAACCACATTTCACGAAGCTTGGCGTTGTTGTCCGTCGCCACGATGTTCAACCCCTTGGGCGGCACGACGACCCAGCCCGGCCGCACATGCGAACTCACCCAGAGACTGGCGCTGTAATACCACGGCAACACACCCCACCCGCGCAGGCCCGGCCCTGACAGGATCAGCGCATCCACATCCGGCGGTGTCGCATCGGCAAACGCCGTGACAGCAACCGCGGCCCCCATGCTCTCGCCCACAACGGCAATCTTGGCATGCGGATACCGGGCGCGTGCGACTGTAACTGCAGTCTCGAGATCCTTCCGCATCACGTCGTGCGTCGGCCAGATCATCCAGCCCGGTGAACGCCCAAAACCGCGTTGGTCATACGCGTAGACCTTGGCCCCATGGGCCGACCACCACGCGCCCGCTGATCTGAACGCACCAGCATAGTCATTCATCCCGTGGACCGCGACGATCACCACATCAGGATCGGCGCGATATACGGCTGCGGCCGCCGAGCAGGCAGACGCCGGCGTCGCCATGTTGATGCCGCCGCCATTGTCACATGGCCCCATGCCCGGCGCCGCCGCACGCGGCTCATAGACATCCAGCCCCAGCCGCGCGCCGTCGAACGATGTGAACCAGTGCTCCGAAAAACCGGGCGTGGGATGCGTATCATAGGCCAGCGCGCCCTGCTGGAGAGGCGCGCAAGCAGCAACGAGCAGTGTCACTAGCGCTGCCAGCGCCGCCCCGAGGCGTGATGGAGCGAAAGTGAGACGGGAGGGAACAATCTCCTTCATCCGTACAGTTTCCCATTCCACGCGCGCTCGTCCATACTCAACCGCAGACATGTGGGATGGAACCTATGGCCGACGACGTCGAAATGATCATCGAGCCCCGCCAGCGCGATCTGGGCGGCTTCTTTGTGCGCCGTCTGCTGCCCTTCCCAAATCGGCGCAATGTCGGCCCCTTCGTATTCTTCGACCATTTGGGACCTGCCGAGATGCCGCCCGGCAAGGGCATGGATGTCCGCTCTCACCCGCATATCGGTCTCGCAACCGTCACCTGGCTGTTCGACGGCGCGCTCGATCACCGCGACAGCCTCGGCACGCAGCAAACCATCCGCCCCGGCGCGGTGAACTGGATGACCGCCGGCCGCGGCATCGTTCACTCGGAGCGTACCCCGCCTGAGGAGCGCGAGAAGGGCCACCGCATCGAAGCGATCCAGACCTGGGTCGCGCTCCCGCAATCCCATGCGGAACAGGACCCGACCTTCCAGCACTACCCCGCCAGCGTCCTGCCCATCATCGATGCCGGCGGCGCAACGGGCGTGCTGATATCGGGCTCTGCCTATGGCCAGACCTCGCCTGTCGAATTTCCAGCCGGCATCTGCCAGCTCGTGCTGACTGCGGAGCGCGACACAACAATCGAAGCTCCCGAAGCGCCGGAACTCTGCATCTACGTGCTCAACGGCTCGGCCAAGATCGGCGACACGACCATCGGCGAAGCACAGATGGCCGTTCTCAATCCGGCGCGACCGCTTCCCGTTACGCTGACCAAAGGGACGCGCATCATGTTCGCGGGCGGTGATCCGCTCGACGGCCCGCGCTTCCTCGACTGGAACTTCGTCGCATCCTCGAAGGAGCGACTCGCGAAAGCTTCGGCCGACTGGCGCACCTCCATCGCTGGCAATTTCACCGACACATGGTTCAGCCAGCCGCCGCACGAAACCGCCTACATCCCGCTGCCCGGCGACCCGCAACCCATGCCGCTGGACCACATTCCCGACGATCACGACGAGAACTGGTAAGGCTGAGAAGCAGTCGCAATTATAGTTGCGTCTGCAACGTTGACTCGTCTCTCGCATCGCTCCAGATACGCCCTGTTCGGGGAGTAGCCGTCCGCAACCCCAGCGGAGCACGCGTCAACACACTTGGGTTTTCGGACCCATGGCGCGCGCAGCAGACCTTCAGGTCTGAATTGGCGAGACCGACGATGTGCGCTTCCGGCCTGGGCCCATGGAAGCGCGGCATCGTCGTGTCAGTGTCGCGGCCCCTGGACGTCTCATGGAAGCAATCTGGATTTCGACCGCGGTCGTCGCTATCGCCGAGATCGGCGACAAGACGCAACTGCTCGCCATCGTGCTCGCGGCCAAGTTCCGCAAGCCGGTCCCCATTATCCTCGGCATTCTCGCCGCCACGCTGCTGAACCACGCGGCCGCTGCAACGCTGGGCTACTTCATCTCGCAATGGCTCACGGGCCCGACCTTCCAGATCATCGTCGGCGTCGCCTTCGTGATCATGGCGGCGTGGGCATTGATCCCTGACAAGGAAGACGAAGGCGCAGCCAAGCGTTCGATGGGTAGCGTGTTCCTGACCACGCTCATCGCCTTCTTCTTCGTCGAGATCGGCGACAAGACGCAGATCGCCACGTCGCTGCTCGCAGCGCGTTTCCACGACATCGTCTTCGTCACCATCGGTACGACGATCGGCATGATGCTCGCCAACGTCCCCGCCGTTTTCCTCGGCGAAGCCGTCACACGCGTCGTTCCGCTGAAATACGTTCGCATGGGCGCAGCCGTGCTGTTCGCCCTGATTGGTATCTGGATTGTACTGGGAGCCTTCAATGTCTTCTGAGAAACAGCCTGAGGGCCTCGTTCGCCTCGCCATATTCGGCGCAATACTGATCGTCGGCGCCGTTATCCTCTGGGTCGCCGCGGACGTGCTGGCGGAGCCTCACAACGCATCGCTGAATCTGGCCCCCATGGCCCCGGAACCAATCGGCTAATCCGCCGTTTCTCTGCTGAACTGGCTGGAGTTGAAGAACCCACGTTCGGAAACGCCATCCGGATTTGAGAGGCCCAGCGCGCAAGCGTTGGGCCTTTTAAGTTTAGCTCTGCGTAAGGGCCATTTCGCATCTAACCCTCCCTTGCTCCGTTTCCATCGCGGGATACTGTGCCCGCACTTTCAAGGAGACGTAGATGAGATTGCTCGCCCTTTCGGCAACGAGCCTCCTGGCCATAGCCCTCGCCGGGACCCTCGCCGCCTGCGACCCGATCGAGCGGGATAAGCCAGCAGCGCCCGCAGTTCCCGTTGCTGCCGATCCCAACACAGTCATCTCCACGCTCACCACCTCGCCCGAGATCACCGGCGCCGACATTGGCGCGCGCATCAAGGAACTGGCCGACGACAAATACGAAGGCCGCGGCCCCGGCACGCCGGCCGGCGAGAAAGCCGCTGACTGGATTGCCGCCGAGATGAAGCGCATCGGCCTTGAGCCGGGCAACCCGGATGGCACCTACTTCCAGATCGTGAAGATGGTCCAACAGACCGTCGATCCCGCCACCTCCTCGCTGAAGATCGCAGGCCCCAACAACAAGACCTGGGATCTCAAGCTCGGCCCCGATGCCGTCTACGGAACGAAAGACCAGAAGAACAAGACGGTCTCGTTCGCTGACTCGGATCTCGTCTTCGTCGGCTATGGCGTGGTCGCGCCCGAAGCCAACTGGAACGACTATGCCGGTCTTGATGTGAAGGGCAAAACGGTCGTGATGTTCGTCAACGACCCGGGCTTCATCACCAACGACGCCACGCTATTCAACGGCAAGGCCATGACCTATTACGGCCGCTGGACCTACAAGTTCGAGGAAGCCGCGCGCCAGGGCGCAACCGGCGTCCTCCTAATCCACGAAGAGAAGCCCGCCTCTTACGGCTGGGGCGTCGTTGAAGGTTCGTGGACCGGCGTACAGTCCGACCTCGTGCGCAATGATGGCGGCGCCAGCCGCGCCAAACTCGAAGGCTGGATTCAGCTCAACCGCGCCACCGAACTCTTCAAGGCCGCAGGCCTCGACATCGACGCCATGCGCGCCGCCGCCAACAAACGCGGCTTCAAGCCCGTACCGATGACAGGCCTCAAGGCGACCGCCACACTGAACCAGACGATCGAGTTCAAGGACTCCCGCAACGTGATCGGCACCGTTAAAGGCTCCGAGAAGCCCGACGAACACCTGCTGCTCATGGGTCACTGGGATCACCTCGGCAAAGGCACGAGCACGGACCCGAACGAAGACGTCATCAACAACGGCGCCGTCGACAACGGCACAGGCACCGCCGCCATCCTCGAGATCGGCGAGAAGTTCGCCGCTGGCCCCAAGCCCAAGCGCTCGGTCACCGTCCTCGCCGTCACGCTGGAAGAGTCAGGCCTCCTCGGCTCGGCATACTTCGGCGAGAACCCTGTCATCCCGCTCAAGAACATCGTCGGCGGTGTCAACATCGACGCCCTGCTGCCAACCAGCCCCGCGAAAGACGCCGTCGTCATCGGCGCTGGCGCGTCTGAACTGGAAGACACGCTGAAAGCCGTGCTCGCCGAGTCCAACCGCGTCATCAAACCGGACCCGACGCCGGAAGCCGGCCGCTTCTATCGCTCGGACCACATCAGCCTCGCCAAGAAAGGCGTGCCAATGCTCTACGTCGACAGCGGCGAAGACCTCATCAATGGCGGCATTGCAGCCGGCGAAGCTGCGGCCAAGAACTACACCGATAACCTCTATCACAAGCCCGCAGACGAATACTCCGACAGCTGGGATCTCTCCGGCCTCGAAGCTGACGTGAAGGTGGACTACGAAGTGGTGAACCGTCTCGCCAACAGCGACGCCTGGCCCAACTGGTATGCGGGCAACGAGTTCAAGGCGCTCCGCGACGCACAGCGGAAATAGTCGAGAGAAACAGAAATGGCTCTGGACCGAACAAAACTCCACAAGGGCTTCCAGACCTATCTCACCAACGCTGAACAGGCATCCGGCAAGACCTACGAGGACTTCTCCCTCGTCCTGTCGAAGTCGGGCCTCAAGAAGCACGGTGAGCTACGGTCACACCTGATGGAGAAGTGCGGTCTGGGCCACGGCCACGCCAATGCGGTGACCGCGATCTGGCTTCTCCCCGGCAATGGCGGCTCCGCGCAAACAATAGCCAAGCCAGCTGTAAAGGGGCCCGCGAAGAACGCCGCGAAAGCGCCTGCCAAGAAATCGACGGCGAAAAAAAAGAAGTAACTCCGCGCTCGAAGTGGGGTGCATCTTGATGCACCGCGACCGTGCATAGGTGCATCAAGATGCACCCTACGATCCCGCATCCATCGTGCGGTGTCCGCCTACAAATCCCGCTTCATGAACACGCTGAACGGATCGAGCGTATAGCCACCGAACGGTCCACACACCTCGAACCCCGCGCTCTCATACAACTTCAGCGCCGGCACGAACGCATCCGTCGAGCCCGTCTCCAGCCACAGCGTACCGATGCCCATCGCGCGCGCCTCGGCCACGATATGCTCCAGCATCGCCCTGCCAGCGCCCTTGCCGAGAAACGCATCGGCCACGCGCATCGACTTGATCTCGCCATTCGCAGCATCAAGCCGCTTCAGGGCGCCCATGACAGCGATCTGATCGCCTGACCAACCGGACCAGAACGTCACGCCTGGCTGCCGCAACTTGTCGAGATCGAGCGCATGCACACTTTCAGGCGGCGAATTCTCATGCATGCCCGCGAGGTGCCGCTTCACCAGCGCCTGTATCTCTGCGCCGCTCAGATCATCCACCCGCA
Organism: Hyphomonadaceae bacterium; assembly: GCA_036733305.1. Lineage (GTDB taxonomy): Bacteria > Pseudomonadota > Alphaproteobacteria > Caulobacterales > Hyphomonadaceae > UBA7672. The sequence goes on along the minus strand of DAINAT010000004.1, from coordinate 21,343 downwards.
CGCTCAGCATGCTCATCCCTCGCTAACCGTCCCCAGCCGCATATGGATCAGCGGATAGGGACGCCCTTGATCGTCCGTGTCCGAACGCCCGGTCTGAACAAAGCCCATGCGCTCGTAGAAGCCAACGGCCTGCGCGTTCTGCTCGTTCACATCGACAGTCAGCGAAGCATAGAGCATCGCGGCATGCTCGATCAGCAAGCGGCCAATCCCACCGCCACGCAGCATTGGATCGATGAACAGCGAGTCCACCTTGTGACCGGTCATACCCATGAAGCCTGCCGGACGATCTTCCTCATCGATCACCAGCAACAGCGGCGTTTTCGGCAGGAACTGCTCAACCTGCGCGTCGATCGCTGCCAGGTCCGCCGGCGACAGGAAATCATGCGTCGCCTGAACGGCGTTCCGCCAGATTTCAACAACCCGCGCGCCGTCTTCGCTCGTCGACGGCCGGATGCGCATGGCTACATCCGGTCCGGCACATCAATGCCGATCAATCCCAGCACAATTTCGAGCTGCTTCAGCGTCGCCAGCGCCAGCGCCAGACGTGACGCCTTCTTCACCGGATCGCTTTCGACAAGGATCGGCGCCGCCGCATAGAAGCCGGAGAATGCCTGCCCCAGCGCATAGGCATGCTCACACAGGATATGCGGCATGCGCTTCTCGTATGCGCCACGCAGAGCATCGTTGAAACCGTCCAGCGCGAGAACCAGAGCGCGCTCCGCGTCCAGCTCCACCGTGATCGGCCCAGCCTTCACGCCCTCAGCCGCAGCGCGCCGCGCCAGCGACTTCACGCGCACAGCCGCGTACAACAGATACGGCCCCGTCTTGCCCTCGAACGACACGAAGCGCTCAAGATCGAAGATGTAGTTCGTCGTCCGCACGTTGGAGAGATCGGAGAACTTGATCGCTGCCACCGCCACCTTGTGCGCAATGTCTTGTTGCTCGGCCTCGGAAACATCCGAACCAAGCTCGGCTTCCTTCATTCGCGCCGTCGCGACTTCATCCGCCTGCGCGATGAACGCCTGCAACTTCAGCGTCCCACCATCGCGCGTCTTGAACGGCTTGCCGTCCGGACCGTTCACCGTGCCGAAGCCGAGATGCTCCAGCTCCTTCTCCGGCAAATAGCCCGCACGGTCGCTCGCGCGGAACACCTGCTCGAAGTGCAACGCCTGCCGCTGGTCAACGATGTAGAGCGACAGTTGCGGATCAATGCTCTGCTTGCGATCCACGATCGTGCCAAGATCCGAGCCGTGATAGCCGATCGCGCCATCCCGGTTCACGAGGATGATCGGCGGCATCTCTTTCTTGTCGCTCTCGCGCGCCACGCGCACGATCCAGGCGCCCTGATCGAATTCCGAAATCCCGCGCGACTTCAGATCGTCCACGATCTGCGGAATGAATGGCTCGGCGTCAGACTCGCCCTTCCACAGGTCGAACGTCACGCCGAGGCTCTTGCACTCGCGCTCCAGCCCCACGCGCGTGACGTTGCAGAAGTGCTTCCACAGTGCGCGATAGCCCGGCCGCCCCGACTGCAGCTCCTGCGTCGCCGCGCGGTCTTCGTTGCGCCGCGCCTCATCCGTCTTCGACTTGCCGGACGCCAGCGGATACAGCCGTCCGAGATCGTCCATCGTCACCGGGCTTTGCTCAGGGTACGGGCCCGTGAAGCTCGCGTCGAAATACGGCAGGCCCGGCTGCTCCAGCTTCACCTCGTTGATCAGCTGGCCCATCTGCAAGCCCCAGTCACCGAGGTGCACGTCGCTCGTCACGCTGTCGCCCATGAAGCGGAACAGCCGCTGCAGCGAATCCCCGATCACCGTCGAGCGCAGGTGGCCGATGTGCATTTCCTTCGCGACGTTCCAGCCGCCGAAATCCATCACGACGCGCCGCGGTGTTTCCACGGTCCAGGCACCCGAACGTTCGTCCGCCGCAATCTCTGCCGCGCGCTTGTTCAGTCCATCCGCCGACAGTTTGATGTTGATAAAGCCCGGTCCCGCCACTTCGCAGCCGGCGACAAGCGACGACCCCTTCAGCGCATCGACCACGCTCGTTGCAATCTCGCGCGGGTTCTTGCCCAGCTTCTTCGCACCAGCCATCGCGCCATTGCACTGGAAGTCCGCCAGATCCGGCCGGTCCGAACGACGCACGGCGCCCAGCGACGCCTCAAGCCCAAGCGCAACGAACGCCGCGCCTGCAGCGTCCGACAGAAGGCCGGCGAGATCTTTGTTCTGCGTCATATCGAAGTCCGGAGGCGGATGAGCCTCGCCGGACTACTGCGGCTTGGCGGGGGGTGCAACGTTGATCGTGAAGCGGGTGCCCGATCGGTTGTAAGCGATCTGCTCCGGCGTCAGGTCAAAGCCGACAATCACCTCGAAGTTCGTGCCTGAAACCGTGTCATTGGCGCGCGGGATAATGATCCCCGGAATGTTCTCGGTCAGGCGCACGATGTCTTTCCCGGGCGGGAAGGCCACGTTGATGGTGAACGTTTCCTTGGCCAGCACGCTGCGGTCGCGGCGGGTAACCGACACGAACACCGGATAGCTCTTGGTTGCCCCTTCAGCCTTGGGCCCTTTACCGAAGGCGAAGCTGATATCCAGGTCCATGGCGATCGGGTCACCGCCCTTGTACCGGCAGAAGCTCTTCACGCCCTCGACCGAACCGGTGAAGCCGACATTCTCATGCCGCTCCGACCCTTGGATCTCGACCAGACGGCTGGCGTCATACAGCACGCCCGCCACAGGGCACGGGCCCACGTTCGGGGTGGTATCCAGCGCCTCGACGGCAGCACAACCGCTGGCGAGCAGCATGGCCGACAGGCCCAGACTTGCAGGTACAAGACGGGCAGGCACAAAACGCTTCACTGGCACATCCTGACGCAGGGCCCCTTGGATAAGCGCCAAGGCGGCGACATTTTCACGGTGCGTGATAGCCTCTAAAGACCGACCCACGCAATCTCAGAGCCCATACCGGCAACAAGGCGGAATTTTGCCCGACTTTTCCACCCCTTCCGAATCGCCCCGCCCCCCGCTGAAGGTGCTTCTGGCGGCCCCCAGGGGCTTTTGCGCCGGGGTAGACCGGGCCATCCAGATCGTGGAACAGGCCCTGGTGAAGTGGGGCGCCCCGGTCTTCGTCCGGCACGAAATCGTTCACAACGCCCACGTTGTGAAGCGCCTGGAGGCCATGGGCGCCGTCTTCGTCGAGGAACTCACAGAATGCCCGGATGACCGCCCGGTGGTCTTCTCCGCCCACGGCGTCCCCAAAGTCGTCCCCGCCGAGGCCCAGCGCCGCGACATGACCTATGTCGACGCCACGTGCCCGCTGGTCTCGAAAGTCCACGCCGAAGCCCAGCGACATGAACGCAACGGCCTCCACACCCTGCTGATCGGCCATGAAGGCCACCCGGAAGTCGTCGGCACGATGGGCCAGATCGGCCCCGAGGCCATGACCTTGATCGAGACGGTCGAAGACGCCGAAACGTTCAAGCCCGCCGATCCGCTCCGCCTCGCCTACGTCACGCAAACCACGCTGTCCGTAGACGACACCAAAGACATCGTCGCCGCCCTCCGCCGCCGCTTCCCGCACCTGGCCGAGCCGCGCAAGGACGACATCTGCTACGCCACGACGAACCGCCAGGAAGCGGTAAAGGCGATCGCCGAAAGCGCCGAACTCGTCCTCGTCATCGGCGCCGCCAACTCATCCAACTCCGTTCGCCTCAAGGAAGTCGCCGAACGCTCCGGCGCCAACGCGGCCTATCTGATCGCTTCCGCCGACAACATCGACTGGGCATGGTTTGCTGGCGTGAAGACGCTCGGCCTCACGGCCGGCGCGTCCGCCCCCGAAACACTGGTGCAGGGCGTCATCGCCGCCTGCCGCGCCCGCTTCACCGTTTCCGTGGAGGAAGTCGTCACCGCGCAGGAAGACGTCGTCTTCCGCATCCCACGCGTGCTCGAAGGCGTCTGATCTTCCGGCACGCAACACTGGCGTAACCGGCAACTGCCGCTACACTTCCCGCAACGCCGCTCTGGCAAGAAGCAGCGATGGGAGAACGCCATGGATATCGAACTCGTCTGCGAAGGTCTGAAATTCCCCGAAGGGCCGATCGCGATGGCGGACGGCTCGATCATTCTCACCGAGATCCAGGGCAAGACCCTCACGCGCGTAACGCCGGATGGAAAGCGAGAGACCATTGCCGACCTCGGCGGCGGTCCCAACGGCGCGGCCATCGGCCCGGATGGCGCAGTCTACGTCACCAACAATGGCGGCTCATTCCAGTATCACGAGGTCAACGGCCTCAACATTCCCGGCCCGACACCCGCTGATTACTCAGGCGGCTCGATCCAGCGCGTCGACCTCAAGACCGGCGCCATCACAACGCTCTACACCGAAGCTGGCGGCCGCCGCCTCGAAGGCCCCAACGATCTCGTCTTCGATAAACAGGGCGGCATGTGGTTCACCGAGCACGGCACCACCACACCGCTGGGCCGCAACTATGGCGGCCTCTGCTATGCCGCACCCGATGGCTCGAAAATCACGCGCCTGCGGGAAGGCATCATCTCACCCAATGGCGTCGGCCTCTCACCCGATGAGAAAACCGTCTACGCCGCCGATACATGGCTCGGCCGCCTCTGGGCATTCGATGTCACCAGCCCCGGCGTACTGGCAGACCCGCCGCCCTTCGCGCCCGGCCGTGTCGTCTGCAACCTGCCCGGCTACCAGCTCCTGGACAGTCTCGCCGTCGAAGCTGGCGGCAAGGTCTGCGTTGCAACCATCATCAATGGCGGCGTCACCGCCTTCGATCCCGACGGTACGACCGAACACTTCCCCTTCCCCGACCTCCTCTGCACCAACATCGTCTTCGGCGGCGCCGACATGCGCGATGCGTGGGTCGCCGCCTCAGGCACCGGCAAACTCTACAAATGCCGCTGGCCCCGCCCCGGCCTGAAACTGAATTTCAACGCGTAGAGCTTTCGCATGAACCGCCGCCACTTCCTCCTCGGCTCCGTCGCTCTCTCTGCGCTCGCCGCCTGCGCCACGCCGCAGCTCGGCAGCGTCTCCGCGCGCAAGCCCAACATCGTCGTCGTCCTCGCCGATGATCTTGGCTATGGCGACCTCGGCATCTATGGCGCACGCGCCATCCGCACGCCGAACCTCGATCGCATGGCGGCGGAAGGCGCGAAGTTCACACAATTCTACGCGTCCGCCAGCGTCTGCACCCCCTCCCGCGCCGGCCTGTTCACAGGCCGCTACCCAATCCGCACGGGCCTCGCAAAAGACGTCATCCGCCAGACCGATAAACACGGACTTCCACTGTCCGAAATCACCATCGCCGAAGCCCTGAAGCCCGACTACGCCACCGCTCTCGTTGGCAAATGGCACCTCGGTCACGTCGCGCCCTTCTGGCCGCCGACACAACAAGGCTTCGATGTCTTCTTCGGCCTGCCCTACAGCCACGACATGCAGCCGCTCAGCCTCTACACAAAAGAGCCCGGCGTTGAGCTGACGAGCGAAGACCCGGCTATGGACAAACTCACTGATCGCTTCTTCCAGAGGGGCTTCCGCTTCATCGAGGAAAACAAGGATCGTCCGTTCTTGCTCATGCTGACGCTCACCGCGCCTCACGTGCCGCTCGATCCGCACCCTGATCACGCTGGCCACTCGAACGCCGCCGAATACGGCGATGTCGTCGAAGAGATCGACGCCAACATGGGCCGCCTCTTCGCCAAGCTGAAGCAACTGGGCCTCGACAACGACACGCTTGTCATCATCACATCGGACAACGGCCCGTGGTGGGAAGGCTCCACCGCTGGCCTGCGCGACCGCAAGGGCGGTGCGGGATGGGAAGGCGGCTATCGCGTTCCCTTCCTCGCACGCCAACCCGGCCGCATCCCCGCCGGCATCGTCAGCGACGCCATGGCGATGAATATCGACCTGCTCCCCACGATTGCCAAATGGACCGGCGCGCCCATGCCAGCCTCGCAACTCGATGGCGCAGACATTTCAAGCCTGCTCACCATCCGCGAAGCGCCATCGCCACATGACGAACTCGTCTTCTTCATCAACGAAGACGTCGCCGCCATCCGTACGCAGCGTTACAAACTCATCGTCCGCTCGTTCTACCGCAGCATTCTTGCTCCGCTCGACACGCGCGACGACTGGCAGGTGCTGGTCGATCTCCAGAACGATCCAGAAGAATCCTACGACGTCTCCAGTCGCCACCCGGACGTCCTGGCTGACCTCACCGCCCGCCTCACCCGCGCCCGCGCGACATTCGACCCGCTCAAGACCCCGGCGCCCAAGCCCGCCGGCTGACGCCCCCATCCTTCGAGACGCCCCTCGACCCCCTCCGAGGAGAGAGCAACCAACTGCCGGAAGCTCAGCACTCATCCTGAGGAGCCTGCAAAGCAGGCGTCTCGAAGGACGAGGGCGTGCTTACATTCCCGCCAATGGCGGCGCCCGCTTGCGCCGGCCCAACTCTCCCCCTAACCACGCGTCATGGCCGTCTACACCGACATCGACGACACAACCCTTGCGACCCTGCTGGACGAGTATGATCTCGGCCCAGCGCTGGCGTTCAAAGGGATTGCGGAAGGCGTCCAGAACTCCAACTTCCTGCTCGAAACGCCGAAAGGCCGCTTCATCCTCACCGTGTTCGAGGAGCGCACGCAGAAGGAACATCTTCCCTTCTTCATGGGCATGATGGGACACCTTGCCTCAAAAGGCTTTCCCGCGCCCCTTCCCGTTCCCGCGAAGGACGGAAATCCGCTCCGCATCTTGCAGGGCAAGCCCGTCGTCATCTGTACGTTCCTGCAGGGCATGAGCCCTCGTCGTCCCGACATCGGACAATGCCGTGCGCTTGGTGAAGCGCTCGCTCGCTTCCACGTCGCGCTTGCCGATTTCCGCATGCGCCGCGTGAACGATCTCTCTCTCCACGCCTGGCCGAAGCTCTGGGAAGGCCGCGGCGCAGAAGCCGACGCCCTTGCCCCCGGCCTCTCCGGCCAGATCGAAGGCGATCTCGATTTCCTGAAAGCCAACTGGCCGAAAACCCTGCCCGGCGGCGCTATCCACGCCGACATGTTCCCCGACAACACCTTCTTCCTCGACGGGAAACTCTCCGGCGTCATCGACTTCTATTTCGCGTGCTCGGATTTCCTCGCCTACGACATCGCCGTTTGCCTCAACGCTTGGTGCTTCGAACGACGCGGCGAGTACAACCTCACCAAGGGCCGCGCGCTGATCTCCAGCTACGAGACCGTCCGCCGCCTCGAACCGCGCGAACGCGCCGCCCTCCCCACACTGGCTCGCGGCGCCGCCATGCGCTTCTTCCTCACCCGCCTCGTCGATCTCGCCGGCACACCGAAAGACGCGCTGGTGAAACCGCACAATCCCCTCGACTACGCCGAACGCCTCGGCTTCCACCGCCAGGCCAAGTCACCGGAAGACTACGGCGCCTGACGCGACAGCTTCCGCGCCGCTGCGCGCAACAGCGCTCGCGCATAAAACGCATGCACCGGCTGCAACAGCGCGAAAACCGCGCTCGTACGGGGATTGCCCGCCCTGTCCTTCGCACGCGGCACGACAGCGGACCCAAAATACAGGCGCGTCCCCGCTGATCCCTCGGCCGGCGCCGTCATCAACCAGCTGCGCGTTGATCCGAGAAAATCGCAAACCAGCAACTGGTTCTCCCCGCGCGCCTCAACCGTCCACGCCGCAAATTTGTCGGCCTTCCCCGCCGCCAGAGCACGCGCATCCGCATCGGTACAGCCGCGCCCGATGAGGAACAGCACGAACCGCTCGCACTTGAACAACCCGGTCGTGTAAAACGCGGCGATGTAAGCCTCAGCGCTGACCTGCCCTGCAACCACCGCCGCATAGCAATCCCAGCGCCCACCCGGCATATCGCGATACCGCGCCAGCAAGGCGTTATCCGGCAATGGCACAGCTTCGATCTGGATCGTCATGCTACCACGCCATCGCCACAAACACGCCGACGCAAATCGCCAGCACCACGATCACCGAAACAACCCACATCGGCAGCTCGCTTTTCGGCCCGGTGTTCGCCACGTCCTCGCGCCGAACCTCCAACCGCCGCGGACCATCCGGCCCGTAATCCTCAATCGACCGCCGCTCGCCAAGCCCGATCGTGTCGAATTCGTCCTTGCCCGCCTCGCGCAACACGCCGATCCGGCGCAGCGCCGCGTTGATCGCTCCGGCGCCGCGCGACCGCTCAAGCGGCATCACTTGTCGCCCGTTGGCAAACGCCATCGCAGATTGTCCGCCCGTCCCGCCGAAATACTCCGTCTCGATATAGGCCAGATCTCCACCCGACGCCGTCGCATCCGCAAGCGCCCGCTCCAATCCGCCGACCTCCTTGCCGACCGCACGTCCCTCCATCTCGCCGAGCAGATCATCCGCGAGAGGGATCGCCAGCCACCTGCCGCGCAACTCCACAGCGCGCGCCATCGGCCAGGTCCGCAGGAGCATCTCCACGCCAGACCCCTTACCGATTATCAGCTGAACACTGTGCCCCATCCCCATCATCCTATCCGGCAAGTCTTGACGACGGAAGCGAACCGCCTGACCTCGTCCCCATGACCGATATCATCGAAATCTGGACCGACGGCGCCTGCTCGGGAAACCCCGGTCCGGGCGGCTGGGGCGCCGTGATCCGCACCAATGGCGTCGACACCGAACTCCACGGCGGCGAGCCGGCCACCACGAACAACCGCATGGAACTCATGGCCGCCATCGCATCGCTGGAACACCACGCGCCCGGCACAAAGCTGACCCTCCACACGGATAGCACCTATGTGAAGGACGGCCTGACCAAGTGGATCATCGGCTGGAAGCGCAATGGCTGGAAAACCGCCGACAAGAAGCCCGTCAAGAACCAGGACCTCTGGATGCGCCTCGAAGCCGCCGCCTCGGCCCACAAGGTCGACTGGCGTTGGGTCAAAGGACACTCCGGCCACAAGGAAAACGACCGCGCCGACGCCCTGGCCCGCCTTGGCTGCGACGAAAATCGCCAGCGGCGGTAGCAATTAACCCGCGTCGCTCCCGCGCCGCACGCTCCCTTTTGCCGACCGCCCCGCGCTGGTGTAAAACACCGCCAGACATCGGGGCGCGCCATGAACGTCGAACTCGCCGAAGAACGCATTCTCCTGCTGCCCGACAAGCTCGGCGCTCCGCAGGCTGAAGGTCGCGCCTGGTCGAAGCGCACCGACGCCTTCGGCGCCTTCGCCAAGCTCGGCGGCTTCCTCAACAAGCCGAAGGACGAGGATTACGAAGTCGTCTATCGCGAGCTGCGCCTGCAGCCCTTCTGGCGCATCAGCGCCGCAACCACGCACATCTACGAGCGCCAGCGCATACACAAACTGAAGGTCAGCCCCGAAGTCGAAGCGCTCGGCATCGGCGACCAGAAATTCACCGCGGCAAACCGCGAAGTCTCGATCACCGCCACCGAATGCTGCAACGAGTCCACGCAGCGGGACTGGCTGTTCGACGGCATCACCAAGAAAGCCGAAGCCAGTCTCAAATCCTATGTCGGCCCGGATGCCGTGATCACCACCACCGATGAGCTGAACGAGAAAGCCAAGGCCGGCGCCATCATCGTGCCGCCTCAAGCCAAGGCCTCGATGCTCACCCGCGACGTGATCTCCCAAGCGATCCGCAAGATCGAAGCCGATCGCATTATCGAAGAAAAGATGCAGATCGACGCAATCGATCTCTACTACCGCCCCGTCTATGCAGTTCGCTACAAATGGCAGGGCAAGGAAGCCGTCGTCGAAGTCGACGCCGTCACCGGCGAAACCAAAACCGGCGGCGCCACTTTCGAAGCCTACATGGGCAAGTTCGTCGACCGCGAATTCCTGCTCGATGCTGGCGCCGAAGCGCTCAACACCTTCATCCCGGGCGTGAACCTCGCGAAGATCATCGTCGTGAAGGGCCTGAAGATGGGCGCGAAAGCCTAAGCCTCTCAGGCTAAGCCAGACGCACCTTCAGCAAGCCAGCCTCCGCGCCGGTAATCACGATCTGATCGCCTTCGACGATCGTCGTCGTGTCAGACTGCTCGGCCAGCCACACCGTGTCGCCGACCCTCACCTTGCCCTGGCTCTGGTCGAAGTTTGTCGCTGCTTCGCCGCGCTGACCCACCATGCTCGCCAGACGATCGTTGAGATGCGGGTGCGTGGTCGTCCGCGTGCGCAGCCCCTTGAACAGCGTGCGCCCCGAAATCACGAACGCCAGCGCCACAATGCCGAAGAACACCATCTGCCCCTGCCACCCGCCCGCCGGCAGAGGCACGATCAGGGCGAACAGCGCCGTCAGGAACGCCCCGACCGACACCCACAACAGATCAAACGTGCCAACGGCCACCTCGATCGTCATCAGCACGATGCCGAGCCCGACCCAGTGCCAGACCGTCAGCCCATCAAGAAAACCGACAATCGCGTCCATGACCTAGCCTCGCGTCGTAAACGGGCTGGGGGCCGCGCCGCCCGACGGGCGAGGCGCATCAGGCGGACGCTTCACATTGTCCGTCAGAGCCTTCACGCCCTCGATCGCGCCGACAAGTCCGGCAAAGTCCGCAGGTACAATGACCGTGCGCTGTTGCGGCGACGACGCCAGCTTCGCAAATGCCTCGACATATTTCAGGCCGAGGAAGTAGTTGATCGCATTCACGTCGCCCGCAGCGATGGCTTGCGACACAACCTCGGTCGCCTTCGCTTCAGCTTCCGCCGCCCGCTCGCGCGCTTCGGCATCACGGAACGCTGCTTCGCGGCGGCCTTCGGCTTCCAGAATCTGCGACTGCTTCAGGCCTTCAGCCTTCAGAATGGCCGAGGCGCGATCACCCTCTGCTTCAAGAATCTGCGCCCGCTTCAGGCGTTCCGCCTTCATCTGCCGTGCCATCGCTTCAGTGATATCGCCCGGCGGCGTCAGATCCTTGATCTCGATACGCGTGACCTTGACACCCCACGGATGCGTCGCCGCATCGATCACCTTCAGCAGGCGCGCGTTGATGTCGTCACGGTTCGACAACACCTGGTCGAGGTCCATCGAGCCAACGACCGTACGAATGTTCGTCATCGACAGGTTGCTGATCGCGCGCACGAGATCGTTCACCTCATAGGCGGCCGGAACCGGATCAACGATCTGCGTGAACACAACCGCATCGCACGAGACCTGCGCGTTGTCCTTCGTGATCACTTCCTGCGTCGGAATATCGAGCACGTTCTCCATCATGTTCAGCTTGTGACCGATGCGGTCCACGAACGGCATGATGAAGGCAAGGCCGGGAGACAGCACGCGCGTGAAACGTCCGAACTGCTCGACCGTGTACATGTAGCCCTGCGGCACAACCTTCACCGCGCTGAAAATCAGCACGACGCCGGCAACCACCAGCAACAACGGGATCATCAGGCCCGCATTATTCGCAAGATCGAAATCCATGCCCAACCTCCTCCACAATCGTGACAAGGAACCTTGTCACGCACTGATATGGGGGTCAAGGCATTACTCACAAGCCTCGAGCGACGTGGACGCAACTCCCAATCCGGCACACAACAGACGGATCAGGTTGGGAAAAACACACGATGCGGCTTACACTGATTGCTCTCTCGGCGCTCGCAATCTCGGCATGCACACACGCTGCGCCAGAATTGCCGCCCCGATCCTGCCCCGCACCCGCTCAAGCCATAACGGATGCCGCACAGGCGATGCGCGACATGTATGCCGCCCTCATGATCGATGACCTCGCCGCGTTCCGGGCCGTCACCACGCCGGACTTCTTCTCTTACGATGCAGGCGAACGCTTCGATGGTGACGCGCTGGCTATCCTTATCAAGCAGCGCCACGCTGAGGGCGTCGTCTTCGCGTGGAACGTCAACGACCCAAAAGTCGAAGTCGCGTGTGACACGGCGCTGGTCACATACGTAAACACCGGCTCAGCGACCCGAGCCGGTGTTAAAACTGATCTGTCCTGGCTGGAGTCCGCAACGCTCAAGCATGATGGCCAACACTGGCGCATCCGCTTCTTCCACTCGACGCGCGCCGCAGCTCCCCGACCGCAATAGGCCGGGAACGACCTAGAGCTGCCCCAGCAGATACTCGGCGCCGCTCACTTCGAACTTGCCCGGCGCTTCCACGTTCAACTGCTTCACCACGCCATCTTCAGCGATCAGCGAATAGCGCTGCGAGCGCGGACCCATGCCGAAGCCCTTGCCATCCATCTCAAGGCCAACGGCCTTCGCGAAGTCGGCATTGCCGTCCGCCAGCATGACAACGTCCGAACCAACCTGCTGGTCCTTGCCCCAGGCGTTCATGACAAACACATCGTTCACCGAAACGCAGGCGATCGTATCCACGCCCTTGGCGCGCAGCTCGGCCGCCTTCTCGCGATAACCCGGCAGGTGGCGGGCCGAGCAGGTCGGCGTGAACGCGCCCGGCACGGCAAACAGCGCAACCTTCTTGCCCTGCGTCAGTTCAGACAGGGTCATGTCGGCAGGTTTGCCGTCCTTCATCACCTTGAATGTCGCCTCGGGCAGCTTGTCGCCTACCTTGATGGTCATGGGGATTCCGTTCTCACAAAAGGATAAATGAACCTGCCACGATCTAGTCTCATTCTCCGCCCAAGGCGAATCCCTTCACTGATCTCGCCTTTTTGCGCAGATCCATTTTCGAAAGGCGACGGCCCGATCCCCGCTTGCCTTGCCAGCCGCGAAAGCCCAGCATGTCAGACCTGACCGACCCGGAGGCGCTACGAGTGGAAGGCTCGCTCGCAGGAAAATTGCTGATCGCATCCCCCGCGATCGAGGACCCGCGCTTCAGCCGGGCCGTCATCCTCGTGTGCACGCACAACGAAGAGCACGCGATGGGCATCGTGCTCAACAAATCCAGCGATGAAGACAATCTCTCCGAACTGCTCGACCAGCTCGGTGTTGATGGCGATGGCGCGCCAGATGATGCGCACATTCTCGTCGGCGGCCCTGTCAGCCGCGAACGCGGCTTCGTCCTTCACTCCGAAGACTACGACAGCGACGGCGCCACCCTCAACGTCTGCGAAGGTGTCTGCCTCACCGCGACGCGCGATGTGCTGCACGCCATGACGTCGGATTCGCCGCCCGAGAAATTCGTCCTTGCCCTCGGCTATTCCGGCTGGGGCGCCGGCCAGCTCGAGATGGAACTCGCTGAAAACGTATGGCTCGTCGGCACGCCCGACGACGCCCTCGTCTACGATCCCTCGCTCGACACCAAATGGAGCCGCGCTCTCGCCCGCATCGGCGTCTCACCCGACCGCTTGCAGGTCTCCGGCGGCAGGGCGTAGAACGCGACCGGGACATCTTTCCGGGGATCGCACATGAACCGTCGCCTCTTTCTCGCCAGCGCCGCCATGACCGGCCTTGCCGCCTGCGCGACATCCACCTCGCCCATCATCACTGCAATGACGCCCGGCGCCGAAGCGCTCGACCTCGAAGCCGCCGCTGCCGAAGCGTGGCTCTACAGCGTCATGCTTGTCGAGAACGCCGGCTCACGCGCCGGCGCCATGACCGACATGGCGGTGAACCAACTCTTCCACGCCCGCGTCCTCACCACTGTGAAAACGCAGTTCGTGACCACGCCCAACAACGACACGCTCTATTCGCGCGCCTGGATCGATCTGAACGGCGGACCTGTCACGCTGCACATGCCCGCCGCGGGCAAGCGTTACGTGTCCTACGCCTTCATGGACATGTACGGAAACAACTTCGCCATCCTCGGCACGCGCACGACGGGCGGCGAAGCCCACACCGTCACCCTCGTCGGTCCGAACGCCGCCAATACCGATCCGCTCGCCCTGCGCGCGACCACCCCATGGGTCTGGCTCCTCATCCGCACGCTCATCGACGGCGACGCAGACCTCCCCGGCGCCAACGCCCTCCAGGATGCGATGCAGCTGAAAGCTCCTGCTCGCCCACGCCCCCCGAAATACGCAACCCGCAACGCCTCGTGGCAGGACTACTTCACAACCGCACAAGCGCTCCTCGCTGAAAATCCACCGCCAGTCTCCGACCTCGGCTTCTTCCAGCGCATTGCGCGCCTGGGTCTCGGCCCCACAAGCGGCTTCGACGCCTCGAAATTCTCCACCACCGACGCCGCGAAAATCGAAGCCGGCATCGCAAAGGCCAAAACCATCGTCGCGACCCAGCGCTCCGGCGCCATTCGCAATGGCTGGGTTTATCCCCGCGCCTCGCTCGGCAATTACGGACAGGACTATGCCTACCGCGCGCAGATCGCCATCGGCGGCCTCGGCGCCCTCACGCCCGCCGAAGCCATGTACATGCGCCCGGTCGCCGCCGACACCGCCGCCTTCTCGAGCGACCGCAACTGGCTCCTCCGTTTCACCAAGGAACAGCTCCCGCCTATCAACGGCTTCTGGTCCCTCACCAGCTATCTCCGCACGCCCGATGGCCAGAACTTCTTCTTCGACAACCCGATCAACCGCTACGCCATCGGCGACCGCACGCCGAACCTGCAACATGGCGCAGACGGTTCGCTCGAAATCTACATCCAGCGCGCCGATCCCGGCGGCCAGCGCTCGTCCAACTGGCTGCCCGCCCCACCCTCAGGCCCGGTCACGCTGGTCATGCGCACCTACCTGCCCAAACCCGCCCTGCTTGACGGGCAATACACGCTGCCCCCGCTCACCAGCGCTTGATGCACCCGCCGCTTGCGTCGCCGCCACCGGCGCCGCAGGTTCCGCCCGTGCTCCGCAGAGACGCACATCGGGAGAGACGTCCAATGAAACGCTTCGCGCTCATCGCAGCCGCCCTGTTCTTCACAGCGCCCGCCCTCGCGCAGACGCCCGTCCACTTCCCGCAAAAGCTCGACACCCCCGGCTTCCAGGGCATGATCGCCGACACCGGCCCCGCCTATGTCTCCGGCCAACCCACCGAAGCCGCCCTCCGCGCCATGGCCGCGCAAGGCGTGAAAACAGTCATCAACCTGCGCACGCAACAGGAAATGGATAACCGCAAGCAGGTCCCCTTCGACGAAGCCGCCGTCGCCAAGGAACTCGGCATCAACTACGTCCACGTCCCTCTCGGTGGCCCCGACACCCCCTACACGCCCGAAGCCGTCGCCAAGGTCGCCGCCGCAATGAAAGCCGCTGACGGCAAAGTCCTCCTCCACTGCACCGTCGCCTGGCGCGCCAGCCACATGTGGGCCGCCTACCTCGTGAAGGAAAAAGGCATGTCCTACGAGGACGCAGTGAAGGCAGGCGAAGCCATGAACCTCAACGGCTACAAACCGCCAAACGCGACCTCGACGCCCGTCGAAGACCTGCTGGGCCGTACGCCCGCGAAGGCTGGCTGACGTGTCCCGGTCATCCTCGGCCTCGTGCCGAGGATCTCGGTTGCCTCAACCCTGAGATCGCTGTTCCTTGTTCCGCTCATCCCGGCGTAAGCCGGGACCCAGGGCCGCGCACACCCGAACCAGCCGCCACTGGACCCCGGCTTACGCCGGGATGAACGGTGATTAGTTGGCGCCTAAGGGATGGAAGCGAAGTCCTAAAACAAATTCCCCTGATCGCTCTCCCGCGACCGCCGCTTGATCCGCGGTCGCTGCGACTCACCCGCAGCGGGAGCCACCGGCGCAGGCGGCGCCGGCTTCGGCCCCGACGACGCCCCCGCCGTCACCCCAACCTCGCCATCGGCGAACCGCAGCTTCAGCGCATCCCCCTCACCAACACTCCCGGCAGACCGCACCAGCGATCCATCCGCCCCCGTCACCAGCGCAAACCCACGCGCCAGCACCCGCTCATAGGACACTGAATCCAGCACCCGCGACTGCTCGCGCAGTGCGTCCCGCAACCGCTTCAGCCGCCGCCCCAGCGCAGGCTGAACCCGCGCCGCCAACCGCTCCACCTCAGCACGTTTCCCGGCAATCTCCCGGCGCAAGGACGCAGGCCGCAAGCCACCGCTCGCCGCATCAAACCGCCCACGCTTCCGCGCCACCATCCGAGACAGCGACCCACCAAACCGCTGCGAAGCCATATCCAGCCTCTGCCGCGGCCCCTGCAGCAGAGCATCCAGCCTCGGCATCCGCCCGCTCGCCGAACGCAGCTCCAGCTTTCGCTTCTCCACCGTGCCCGTCAGCCGCCGCGTCAGCCGCCCACCCAGCGTCTGCACCGCCGCAATCAACTCGCTCCGCACCGGCAACGCCATCTCCGCCGCACCTGTCGGCGTCGGCGCCCGCTTGTCCGACACATAGTCGATCAGCGTCGTATCCGTCTCGTGCCCCACCGCCGAGATCAGCGGTATCTCGCTATCCGCCACCGCGCGCACCACGCGCTCCTCGTTGAACGGCCACAGATCCTCGATCGACCCGCCGCCCCGCGCGACGATGATCACATCCGGCCGCGGAATAGCGCCACCAACCTTCAACGCATTGAACCCGCGTATCCCCGCCTCGACTTCCGCCGCCGCGCGCTCGCCCTGCACCAGCGCCGGCCAGATCAGCACATGCACCGGGAAACGATCACGCACCCGGTGCAGAATATCGCGGATCACCGCCCCAGTCGGCGACGTCACCACGCCGATCACAGCCGGCAGATACGGGATCGCCTTCTTCCGCTCGGCATCGAACAGCCCTTCCGCCGCCAGCTTCTTCTTGCGCTCTTCCAGCAACTGCATCAGCGCGCCCACGCCCGCCGGGCGCAGCTTGTCCGCAATCATCTGGTAGTTGGACCGCCCCGGATAGGTCGACAACTTCCCCTCGGCCACCACCTCAAGCCCCTCCTCGGGCTTGAACGGCAGCCGTGAGGCATTGCCTTTCCACATGATGGTGTTGAGCGTCGCGCTCTCATCCTTGATGTCGAAATACAGGTGCCCTGACTTGGCGAGCACCACCCGCCCCAACTCCCCCCGCACCCGAACGAAGGAATAGGTCTCCTCCACCGTCCGCTTCAGCGCATTGGAAAGCTCGGAGACCGACATCTCCGGCATGTTGTCGCCCGGCTGCTGCGGCGTCTGCGATTCGAACATCTCATCCATGCCGACGAGTATAGCGTCCCGTCCAACGCACCCACCAGCCCGTAGGGTGCATTGAAGCAAAGCGGAAATGCACCGCCAGCGCTCAACGCCGCCACGGTGCATTTTCAATGCACCCTACAAACCGTTGCGGCGGCCCTCATCCTGAACAGTCGCCAAAGGCGGCGCCCGTCGAAGGACGAGGGCGTATCCACCAGCCCGAGCTAGTTCCGCGTCTCCAGCTCCACCGCGCGCTTCGCCTTTGCCGCTTTCGCCCCGCGCGAAACACGCACCAGCACGAACCGGCCCGAGAAGCCGTGCGCGAACCGCCATTCCCCATCGATCATCGTGAAGTTGGAATCGACCGTGCCGGAATAGACCACCGGCTCCCGGTGAACGCCCGGCGCCGGGTGGTACAGCTTGTTGAACCGCACGCTCAGCTCACCCCGCGTGCCCGAAATATCGGCTGACAGCTCGATCAAGCCCGGATGCGCGAACGTGTTCGGCTCCAGCGTCGTACCGGAAATCGTGCCCAGATTGTCCACGATATGCGCCGAAAACGGCACCGGATTGCCCGTCCCGTACCAGTATTCACCCGACCAGAGGCCGGTGAGATCGCTGTCGCGAGAGAAGGATGAAAGTCCAGTCACGCAAGATACCTTGTCTTACCGGCCCCACCGGTACTAATCGGCCCCATACTACAACATCGCCATCAGCCCGACCGGACAATTTGCATGAAAATCCTCATTGTCGGGTCCGGTGGCCGTGAACACGCCCTCGCCTGGCGCCTCAAGCAAAGTCCCCGCGTCACCGGCATCGTCGCCGCTCCGGGCAACCCCGGCATCGCCCAGCTTGCCGAATGCGTGAACGTCGCCGTCGACGACATCGACGGGCTCGTTCGGCTAGCGAAACAGGAACGCCCCAACCTCGTCATCGTCGGCCCGGAAGCGCCGCTCGTCCTGGGCCTCGCCGACAAGCTCCGCGCCATCGACATTCCGGTCTTCGGCCCTTCCGCCCGCGCCGCCATGCTCGAAGGCTCGAAAGGCTTCTCGAAAGACTTCATGGCGAAGCACAACATCCCGACAGCGCGCTATCGCCGCTTCGACACGACGCAAGCCGCTGAAGCCAAAGCCTACCTCGATACATTCGATGGCCCGCCCTACGTGCTGAAAGCTGACGGCCTGGCAGCAGGAAAAGGCGTCGTCATTCCGGAAACGAAGGCCGAAGCCGAAGCCGAGATCGACGCCATGCTCGGCGGCAAGTTCGGCTCAGCCTCCGCCTCCCTCGTCATCGAGGAATTCATGCACGGCGAGGAAGCCAGCTTCTTCGCACTCTGCGATGGCGAAACCGCCGTGCCGCTGGCTGGCGCGCAGGACCACAAGCGCGTCGGCGATGGCGACACCGGCCCCAACACGGGTGGCATGGGCGCCTACTCGCCCGCCCCCATCCTCGACGCCGCCATGCAGCAGCGCGTCATGGACGAGATCGTCACGCCCACAGTCGAAGGCATGCGCAAAGATGGCCGCCCCTATCGCGGCGTCCTCTTCGTCGGCCTGATGATCGACGAGAAACACGGCCCCCGCGTGGTCGAGTACAATGTCCGCTTCGGCGATCCCGAATGTCAGGTCATCATGACCCGCCTCAAGGACGATCCGCTCCCGCAATTCCTCGCCTGCGCCACCGGCGGCCTCGCCGGATGCGCCCGCCTCGAACGCTTCTCCGACCACGCCGTCACCGTCGTCATGGCGGGCGCCGGCTATCCCGGCGAGCCCAAAAAAGGCGGCGTCATCTCCAACATCGAAGACGCCAACAAACTCGAAGGCGTCACCGTCTTCCACTCCGGCACCAAACAGGAAGGCGAAGCCATCCTCGCCAATGGCGGCCGCGTCCTCACGGTCACCGCCACCGCCCCCACCCTGCAAGACGCCGTCACCCAGGCCTACAAGGCCGTCGATACCATCGACTGGAAAGACGGCTTCTCCCGCCGCGACATCGCCTGGCGCGCCCTGAAGAGAGGATAGCGCGGGGCTGACACCATCACGCCCGCTACCGGCAAGAAACCCCTCGACCTGCCCGCCGCGCCGCCCTAATCAGGGATCGAATAATCGGTATGGCGTGACAGGTAACGATATGACGGAAGCGAACCCCACCGACCTCTTCTCCGGCACGAAAGACGTCGCCGACAGCCACAAGTTCGACGAGTCCAAACTCGCCGCGTGGATGGAAGCGAATGTCGAGGGATACAAAGGCCCGCTCACCGTCCGCCAGTTCAAGGGCGGCCAGTCCAACCCGACCTACCAGCTCATCACGCCCACCAAGAAATACGTCATGCGCCGCAAGCCGCCAGGCAAGCTGCTGCCCTCCGCGCACGCCGTCGATCGCGAATACCGCGTCATCGCCGCGCTCCATCCGCTCGGCTTCCCCGTCGCCAAGCCCTACGGCCTCTGCGAAGACGACAGCGTCACCGGCACGATGTTCTACATCATGGACATGGTCGAAGGCCGCATCCTCTGGGACGCCACGCTGCCGGACTACACGCCCGACCAACGCGGCGCGATCTACGACGCGAAAGTCTCCACCTTCGCCGCCCTCCACAATGTCGACTGGAAAAAAGCCGGCCTCGAAGGCTTCGGCAAGGAAGGCGACTACATCGCCCGCCAGATCCACCGCTGGACCAAGCAATACCAGATGTCCGAGACCACCAAGATCCCGGAGATGGACAAGCTCATCGACTGGCTCCCGAAAAACATCCCGCCCGGCGAGACCACCACCATCGTCCACGGCGACTACCGCATCGACAACATGGTCCTGCACCCCACCGAGCCGCGCGTCCTCGCCGTCCTCGACTGGGAACTCTCCACCCTCGGAGATCCGCTCGCCGATTTCACCTACCACCTGATGTCGTGGGAAATGCCCTCGTCCGACCCGCAGCGCCCCTCCATCGCCGGCGTCGTCAACACGCCCGGCTACGGCATCCCGAGCAAGGACCAGTACGTCGCCCGCTACTGCGAACTCACCGGCCGCTCGAGCCTGCCCCAGCTCGACTACTATTTCGCATACAACGCCTTCCGCCTCGCCGGCATCCTGCAAGGCATCGTCGGCCGCGTCCGTGACGGCACCGCCTCCAACGCCGCCGCCGCCCAGAACGAAGGCCGCGTCGCCCCGCTCGCGCAGTTCGCCTACGAGCGCGCCCTCCGCGCAGGCATGACGCCCTGATACTTCCCCCTCCGGCTTGCTAGCCGCCCCGGGAAATGCCTAGCTCCCACCATCCAAGTCGTGGGGCACGCCAATGCGCAAGTCACTCCTCCTAGCCGCCAGCCTTCTCGCTGCCGGCCTCCTCGCCACACCTGCTCTCACCCAGCAGGCCACGCCCACCCAGGCGGACATCGAAACCAAATTCGACACCTTCATCTCCTCCTCCGAAATGGATGGCTGGATGAAGAAGATGGCCGCCGAGCCCAACCATGTTGGCTCCCCGCACGACAAGGCCAACGCCGAAGACACCCTCGCCCGCTTCAAGGCCTGGGGCTGGGACGCGCATATCGAGGAATTCCAGGTCCTCTACCCGATCCCGCAGAAGGTGCAGCTCGACCTCGTCACCCCGCGCAAATTCTCCGCCACCCTCACCGAGAAACCCATCCCCGGCGACGCCTCCTCGTCCCGCACCAAATCCCAGCTCCCCGCCTACGTCGCCTTCCAGGGCGATGGCGACGTCACCGCCCCGCTAGTCTACGTCAACTACGGCATGCCTGAAGACTACAAGGCGCTCGAACGCATGGGCGTCGACGTCAAAGGCAAGATCGTCATCGCCCGCTACGGCCAGGGCTGGCGCGGCCTCAAGCCGAAACTCGCGCAAGACCACGGCGCCGTCGGCTGCATCATCTACTCGGACCCGCGCGACGATGGCTTCTCCGTCGATGACGTCTACCCCAAAGGCGCATCCCGCCCCGCCCAAGGCTTCCAGCGCGGCTCCGTCGCCGACATGCCGCTCTATCCCGGCGACCCGCTCACCCCCGGCATCGGCGCCACGAAGGACGCCACGCGCCTCAAGCGCGAAGACGCCCCCACCATCCTGAAAATCCCCGTGCTGCCGATCTCCTATGGCGACGCCGAAAAATTCCTCGGCGCCCTTGATGGCCGCGTCGTGCCGTCCAACTGGCGCGGCTCCATCCCGATCACCTACCATGTCGGCGGAAGCGAGGCCGCCAAGGTCCACATGGTGGTGAAATCCGACTGGTCGCTGAAGACCGCCTACAACGTCATCGCGAAAATGCAGGGCTCACAATACCCCGACCAGTGGGTCATGCGCGGCAACCACCATGACGGCTGGGTCTTCGGCGCCTCCG
>DAINAT010000003.1:91122-92954 GCA_036733305.1 Hyphomonadaceae bacterium | reverse complement strand
CGTCGCCTCAACGCTCCAGATGATCCGCCGCCGTGAACCTGTGAATGCCACACAGACCATGCCTACGGATCTGCCCAGAACGAAGACCGACACCCATCAGGAAACAACCGCTGCTCAGCAAAGCAGCCCAACCACCCCCTCCGTCTCGCTTGGCTCACGCCAAGCGATCCACCTCCCCCACACTGCGTGTGGTGGAGGCAACCGCGCTCCAATGTCGGCGACGAAGGGGAACTTGCCTCCACCTGTGCGAAGCACTGGGGGAGGTGGATTGCGCGCTCTCGCGCGCAAGACGGAGGGGGCGCAAGCCAAACCCACCGTCACCTCTGGAAGCGTGAACTCCGTTCACGCGTTCCCGGCGAAGGCCGGGACCCAACCCTCTTCAGAAAAAAGCGCGCAACGCGCCCATCATCTGAACCCCTGACCTAGACTCAGGGCAAAATCCAATCCCACCCCAACCCGCCACCCGCGGGAACGCACCCTCACGCCGATTGCTCTCCGCGCCCGCGTCGGCTAACCCCACGACATGCCTGTCGCCCCCTTCTGGAAAACCAAGACGCTCAAGCAGATGACCCCCTCCGAGTGGGAGTCGCTGTGCGACGGCTGCGCCAAGTGCTGCCTAGTCAAGCTGGAAGACGAAACCTCCGGCGACCTCTATTTCACCGGCCTTCACTGCAAGCTGCTCGACGGCAATTCCTGCCAGTGCACCAACTATCCCGAGCGGAAGAAATACGTGCCGGTCTGCGTGAAGCTCACGCCTGAAATCGTCGCGACCGTCGATTGGCTGCCACAATCGTGCGCCTATCGTCTCGTGCATGAAGGCAAGGATCTCCACTCCTGGCACCACCTCATCAGCGGCGATCGTGAAGCCGTACACGATGCGGGGTTTTCCTGCCGCGGAAAGACGCGAACGGAAGAGGGGATCGATGATGAAGACGCATTCGACTACGTCATCGACTGGTTCCACGGTCCGCCGACACCACGGCGTCTGAGGAAGAAGAAATGATCACAGGCGCGTACCGCTTCCCACGTCAGGACACCGTGATCTACGGCCGCCCTGCCCACGAAGCGGTGATCGAGCTTGCCAGGCGCTACAACGCCAAACGCCTCTTCATCTTCACCACCCGCTCACTCGCCTCCAACGCTGCCGCGAAACTCACCGCCGATCTCGGCCCGCTGTGCGTCGGAACCTTCAGCGCCATCGCCTCCCACTCTCCGCGAACCGATGTCATCGCCGGCGCCCTTGCTGCGAGAGAAGCAAAAGCCGATCTCCTCATCGCCTTGGGCGGCGGCTCGGTGATCGATGCAACCAAGCTGATCCAGCTCTGTCTCTGGGCCGATCTCTACGAAGCCCGCCAGCTTTCGCCCTACCGCATGGGGCGCGGCGAGGACCGCAAAGACACCAGCCAGATCCCCTCCAGCATCCGCACCATCGCAATCCCCACAACGCTTTCCGCAGCCGAGTTCACGCCCTACGCCGGGATCACTGACGGCGAAAACAATGTGAAGGAAAGCTTCACCCACCCCGACTTCGCGCCCCGCGCCGTCATCCTCGATCCGGCCCTGACGCTCGCAACCCCGCTCCGCCTCTGGTCGTCCACCGGCATGAAAGCCGTCGACCACGCGGTCGAACAGCTTTGCAATCTCGAACGCTCTCCCATGGGCGACGCCGTTGCCGCCGAAGGCCTCCACCTTCTCGCCGAGGGCTTGCGCGCAACCCACGAAGACCCGAATGACCTCGAAGCCCGCAGCCAGTGCCAGCACGGCATGTGGCTCGCCATCTCCGGCGCCGCCACGGGCAGGGGAATGGGCGCCAGCCACGCCATCGGCCACAC